>JAHFEK010000085.1 GCA_023248495.1 Nitrospinales bacterium | reverse complement strand
ATCTTCGCGGTGCCATCGGCCTTGCCGGGGCCGAAGAAGTAAACGTATTTGTTTGCCGTAGCCATGAAAGCCTCCCTCTATTCTTTAAATACGAGTTTTGAAAAGTCCGCGACATCGCCGAACAGATTAGCCGCTTGGCGCAAAAGCCCCAGCCTGTTGCGCTTCTTTACTTCATCACTGTCGTTCACCATCACGCCGTCGAAGAACGCATCCACCGTCCCGCGTATGCCGGCGATCTCGCGCAGCACCCCCGCGTAATTTTTCGCCGCTTTCAGGGGGGTAGCTTTCGCCCCGCACTGTCGCAGCGCGTCCAGCAATGCTTTTTCCACCGGTTCGGTGAGCGCCGCTTCGTTCACCGTGGCGTCGAGATGGTCTTTCGAGATGTTGGCGGCGCGGCGGAATGTGGTGGAAAGCGCCTCGGCGTATGGTTCGGATTTCATCGCTTGCAATGCTTCACCGCGCGCCAGCGCGTCCGGCAGGGCATCAAAGCCCGCGGCCAGCACGGCATCGATAACATCATAGGTGAGGCCGCGTTGCAGGAATTCACCCTTGGTGCGGCCGGTGAAAAATTCGGTCAGATCCGATTCGGTCTTGGCGGCGTTTGCTTTGAGGCCGTTCGGCAACACGCTGATGCCCGCGGCGAGTATCTGTTTTAGCCCAACATCCGTACCCGCAAGGAGGATGCGGATGATTCCCAGCGCGTGGCGGCGCAACGAGAACGGATCCTCGCTGCCGGACGGCACCATGCCAAGCGCGAAACAGCCGGCCAGTGTTTCAATCTTATCGGCAAGCGCGACGCAGGAAGCGACCGGCGTGGAGGGAAGGCCGTCGCCCGAAAAGCGGGGGCGGTAATGCTCGTCAATCGCTTGCGCGACACTGGCGGCGATCCCTTCCGCCTTCGCGTATTCACGCCCCATGATCCCTTGCAGTTCGGGGAATTCAAAGACCGCTTGTGTAGCGAGGTCGGCCTTGCACAACTCGGCGGCGGTAATGACCTCAGTCACTTTGTCCGGGCAGATGGTTTGCGCCAGCGTTTCCGCAATAATAGTTATGCGTCCCACACGGTCGGCCACCGTGCCCAATCCTTTCATGTAGTTGATGCCGGAAAGTTTTTGCTTGAAGTGCGTCAGCGGATGTTTGCGGTCTTCATCGAAGAAAAAGCGGGCGTCCGATAGGCGCGCTTCCAGCACCCGCTCGTATCCGGCGCGGACGGGGGCCATGTCGGCGCAGCGGATGTTGCTGAAGGCGGCGAATTTATCGGTCAACGCGCCATCTGTGCCTTCCACCGGGAAGTATCGCTGGTGATGCATCATGACGGTGATGAGCAGCTCGCGCGGAAGCTCGAGGTACTTTTCCTTGAATGAGCCGACCACCGCCACCGGGTTTTCGGTGAGGTAGCAGACCTCTTCCATCAGTTCGCCGTGGCGGATCGGGTTCAGCCCCTGCACGGCGAGCTCATCGAACTGTTTTTCGATAGAGGCGCGGCGTTTTTCCGGTGACGCAATAACGCCGGCTTTTTCCAGCAATTGTTCATAGACGGCAACCGAGGGTATCGTCACCGGGCCGCTGGAGGTGAAGCGATGCCCCAGCGTGGAGTTCCCCGCGCGAAGGTTTTCTATGCTGAACGAAAGCTGCCGTTCGCCCAACAGCGCAACGATGCCGCGCAACGGGCGGGCGAAACGGGTTTCGCCGTCTCCCCAGCGCATCGTCTTGGGAAAGGGGAGGGATGTAATCGCCTGCGGCAACAGGGATGTGAAGAGGTCGGCGGTGTTTTGCCCGCCCTCTCGCACTTCCACGCAAAGATATTCCCCTTTGGGGGTGGATTCGGTTTGCAGCGCCTCGGGGCCGAGGCCGTGCTTCTTGGCGAAGCCAAGCGCCACGTTGGTGAAGCTGCCGTCCGCCGCCACCGCCGCTTTTTTGGGGGGGCCGGTTACCTTGCGGGTGCGAACCTCCTGCCTTTCGGGCAGACCGTCCACCATCATGACAAGGCGGCGCGGGGTGCCGTAAGCGCGGATTGCGCCGTGGCCGATGCCGGCTTCGGCCAGCTTTTTAGCGGTAATTTCCCCCAAGGCGCGGGCCGCCACGGGGATGTACGCCGCTGGCAGTTCTTCGGTCAATATTTCAAGAAGCAGATTATTCATAATGCAATTGTGAAACCCCTATAAATAGCCCCCGGAATTCTTTCCACCTGAATCCTTATATTATCATTCTAATTGTATTTCCCCCAATACTTCAATCCGTATAGAATGGCGGAAATGAATAAAAAACTGAGCGACCTCGCCGCCATCATGGATCAACTGCGGGATGAAAACGGCTGCCCGTGGGACCGCGAACAGAGTCACGAGTCGTTAAAACCATACCTTATTGAGGAAACCTATGAAGTGGTGGAGGCCATCGAATCGGGCAAGCCCCAACTTTTGAAAGAGGAATTGGGCGATCTGCTGTTTCAGATTGTCTTCCATTGCCGCCTCGCCAAAGAGAGGGGGGAATTTACCATTGAAGACGTGATAGAAAATATAAGTGAAAAGATGATCCGCCGCCATCCCCATGTTTTTGCCAGCGATGACGCCAAAACCGCCGCCGAGGTGCTGGGGAAATGGGAACAGATAAAGGCGAAGGAGAAAAAGCGCGATTCCATCCTCGAGGGGATACCCCGTCAACTGCCGAGCCTAATCCGCGCCAAGCGGTTGCAGGAGCGGGCCGCGCGGGTGGGATTCGACTGGCCGCACAGCGAAGACGTGTGGAAAAAAGTGGAAGAGGAGTGGGACGAGTTGCAGGACGCACGCCGCAACAGGGGCCGCGAAGGGGTGGAGGAGGAGATGGGGGACATCTTCATCGCGCTGGTGAACCTAGGGCGGTTCCTTGATGTGGACGCTGACACCGCCGTGACCAAGTCCATCAACAAATTCATCTACCGGTTTGGCGAGATAGAAAAAGAGTTCGCCCGGACGGGGAAGGACATCACCACCGCCACGCTGGAAGAAATGGACGCCATCTGGAACCAGGCCAAACAAAAGGAAAAAGATGGAACTAAAAGTCTACTATGAGGATACCGACTGCGGCGGCGTGGTCTACTACGCCAACTACCTCCGCTATTTCGAGCGCGCCCGCACCGAGCGTTTTGCAAGCCGGGGAATAGACCTCGCCGAGTATCAGGGCAAAGGGGTTGTCTTCGCTGTAGTCCGAGCTGAAATCGATTACAAATCGCCCGCCCGCTACGGCGACCTTCTAGAAGTTGATACCGCCATCGAGGGGGTGAAGGGGAGCAGCTTCACCGTGCATTACATCATCCGGCGCAAGAAGGATGGCGCGGTGCTGGTCACCGGCCAAACCCGCATGGCCTGCGTTGACGGTGCGATGAAGCCGATCCGCCTGCCGGATGAAATTCGCGCGGCCCTGCTTGCGCCTTGACGTATAGAGTAGGTACACATTTTAATGTGTACGTTGGCGCGGAGCGCCAATCACCCTCGGCTCCGCGGGCCGATAAGGGAAGCTTTGATAATATGTCTGGGTCCCCGCCTTCGCGGGGACGACAATAAAAAAAGGGCGGTGAGTTATCACCGCCCTTGTGAGGTCATGCTGAGCGAAGCGAAGTATCTCTTTCCGGAAAGAGATACTTCAGTTGCTACCGCTCCTTCAGGATGACAGGTTACGAAATGGCGTCGATTATCCCGTTCAGGGTTGCGCTGGGGCGC
>JAHFEK010000084.1 GCA_023248495.1 Nitrospinales bacterium | reverse complement strand
TCTTCCACCCCGTGATGGAAAGCCGCCTTCTCCCGCGTTTTGCGGTGGTACTGGATGGCGAACCGGTGCGCCTCGTCGCGCAGACGTTGCAGCATGAATTTTCCCGCGCTTTTGGCGGGAAACGGAAGCGGCTCCTTGCGCCCCGCAAGAAATATCCGGTCGGTTTCGGGATTGTTGCGGTCGTCACCTTTGGCGATGCCGATGACAACCTGTTCAGGGTGAAAAGGGCGTATCGCTTCGGCGGCGGCCGACACTTGTCCCGCGCCGCCATCGATCACCATTAGATCGGGAAAGCGGCCCCCTTCCTCTTTCAGCCGCTTGAAGCGGCGGCGGATCACTTCGGCGATCATGGCGCAATCGTCCGGCCCCTCGGTGGCGATGCGGAACCGTTTGTAGTTCTTCTTGCTCGCCGCGCCGTTGTGGAACGATACCAGCGAGCCGACCGCCGATAAACCGCTGGTGTTGGAGATGTCGACCGCTTCCATCACCGTGGGCCAATTCTTCATGCCGGCGGCATCGCGTATTTCACGCAACGCTTCCTTGAGCGATTCCTCGCCCTGCACGAATGTTTCGAGGTTGAAGCGGGCGTTTTCCAGCCCCATCTCGATGAGTTGTTTCTTGCGTCCGCGATGGGGCAGGGTGATCGTTACTTTTTTCCCCTTCAATACAGAGAGCCACTGGGCGATGATTTCCGCGTCCATCGGCATCACGTTCACTACCACCTCGGATGGCACCGCGAAGGCCGAATTGTAAAACTGCTGGATGAAGGCGGCGCACAGTTCGGCGGGATCGTCGGCTTTTTTCAGCGCGAAATTCTGGTCGCCCGCCAGCCTGCCGCCGCGCACCATCATGATTCGCACGATACCGGCGCCTCCTTCGCTCAGGCAGGCGATGTAATCCTCGTCCATGTGGCCGGCGGCGTCTATGTTCTGCTTTTCTTGCAGCTCCTTGATGGCGTATATCTGGTCGCGGGCGCGCGCCGCCGCTTCGTACTCATGTTTTTCCGAAGCTTCGCGCATTTTTAAATCCAAATCGTCCAGCACCTCGCTGTCGCGCCCCTTGAGCAACTTTGCAATCCGCGACACCATCTGCGCGTATTCTTCCGGCGTCACTTTCCCCGCGCAGGGGGCAAGACACCGCTTCATTTGGTAATTGAGGCAGGGACGGCGCGGCGGGGCGTTATCCAAAACGTCGTTGCTGAGGCGGATGGGAAAGATGCGGTGGATCAGCTCCCGCGCCATGCGCACCGACTTGCCGGAAACATACGGCCCGAAATACTGCGCGCCGTCCTTGAGCACTTTGCGCACCACCAGCAGGCGCGGGAATTTTTCATTCGCCGTCAATTTCAGGTAGGGGTAGGTTTTGTCGTCGCGCAGCATCACGTTGAACCGGGGATCTTCTTTTTTAATGATGTTGTTTTCAAGAATTAGCGCTTCCAGCTCGTTGGCGGTGACGATGAAATCCACCTTTTCCACCAGCGATACCATCACGGCGATGCGCGGCGTGTGGTTCGCGGCGGGCTGGAAATAGGAGCGGACGCGGTTGCGCAGGTTGATGGCCTTCCCCACGTAGAGGATGCCGCCGGATTTTTCCTTCATCAGGTAGACCCCCGGCTGTGCGGGCATATGGCTGATGTCGGGCTTCTTCTCCGTCATGGAAATAATGATATAGCAAAATCGCCGGAAAAGATTTTGAACCACGAATATCACGAATGACACAAATGAGGATGGGGGGAAGAGAAATGATGGTTTAACCATTCGTGGTTGATTATTCTTGCCGGAAAGGGATTCTTCGCTTGCGGCTCAGGATGACCGTGCGTTTAATGTTCTTGCGGGGGCATCCCCTATCAGGTAATATTTGAAGTCAGGTTATCACGCTAAAATCAGGTAAATAAGGCCTTGAAACATATGGTTGTGCGCTTTTTTATTAGACGGGTGGAGTCGCTGGGATCCTTTGCCATATCCTCCATAAGGGGTATTGGCGATATGGGCATTTTCATCGGCCAGACTTTGAAATGGATGGTGCGCAGGCCTTTTCGTATGCATGCCGCCGCTGAACAGATGATGCAAGTAGGGGTTCATTCGTTCCCGGTTGTCTTCTTCACCGCGATGTTCACCGGCATGGTGCTCGCGCTGCAAAGTTATACCGGCTTCAAGCGTTTCGGCGCCGAGAGCATGGTGGGAACCGTGGTGGCCCTTTCCATGACGCGCGAGCTGGGGCCGGTGCTGACCGCGCTGGTGGTGACCGGCCGGGCGGGAAGCTCGATGACGGCCTCGTTGGGAACGATGCGGGTGACGGAACAGATCGACGCCCTCTACACGCTTGCGGCGAATCCGATAAAGCATCTGGTGGTGCCGCGCGTGATCGCGGGCACCATCATGTTGCCGCTTCTCTCCATCGTGGCCGATTTCGTGGGCATCATGGGGGGGTTCACGGTGGGGGTGCTTCTCCTTTCCGCCAATCCGGTGCTCTACCTAGACAAGACGTGGGAGTTCATGGAGTACAACGACATTTTCTCCGGCCTTTTAAAGTCGATGGTTTTCGGCTTCATCATTTCCATCGTGGGATGTTATGAAGGGTTTTATACCGAAGGGGGCGCCGAAGGGGTGGGCAACGCCACTACCCGCTCGGTGGTGATGGGCTTCATGCTGATATTCATTGCCAACTACATCCTGACGGCGCTGCTCTTTTCCAACAGTCCCGCCGGAGCGCACGGCGGATGATCGATTGCATCGGCCTCCATAAGGCGTTCGGCGCCAAAAAAGTGCTGGAAGGGGTGGATCTGCACATCAACCGCGGGGAGAGCATGGTCATTATCGGCGGCAGCGGCACCGGGAAAAGCGTGCTTATCAAGCATATGATCGGGTTGTTAAAGCCGGACGCGGGACGCGTGGTGGTGGATGGCATAGAGGTGGAGGATCAGGACGAGGACGGCCTCAACGAACTGCGCAAAAAATTCGGCATGCTTTTCCAGGGGGCGGCGCTGTTCGATTCGCTCACTGTGTGGGAAAACGTCGGCTTCGGGCTGATCGAGCACACGAAGATGGATAATGCCGCCGTGATGAAGCGGGTGCGGGAGTGCCTGGAGATGGTGGGGATGAAAGACGTGGAATACCTGATGCCCTCCG
Source organism: Nitrospinales bacterium (assembly GCA_023248495.1). Classification (GTDB taxonomy): domain Bacteria; phylum Nitrospinota_A; class UBA7883; order JACRGQ01; family JACRGQ01; genus JACRGQ01. The sequence continues at coordinate 673 of JAHFEK010000084.1, read as the reverse complement.
AACTGTCGGGCGGGATGAAAAAGCGGGTGGGGCTTGCCCGCGCCATCGCCATGAACCCGGAAATCATCCTCTTCGACGAACCGACCACCGGCCTCGATCCGGTCATGGCCGACGTGATTAACGACCTTATCATCAAGACCACACGCGCGCTGAAAGTGACCTCCGTCACCATCACCCATGACATGGTGAGCGCCAACCGGATAGCCGACCGCATCGCCATGCTGTATGAAGGGAAAATCGTTGCGATAGGGACGCCGGATGAGATAATGTTCAACCAAACCAACCCCGCCGTGAAGGAATTCGTTGAAATCGGCCGGATCATCCGGCAGACCGAAGCGGTGCAGGGCCGTCAAATAGGAATGCGATAAGTGAAAAACTGGAGCAACGAGGTTAAGGTCGGCCTCTTTATCATCGGCGTGGTGGGGGTGCTGTTCTATCTCACCTTCAACGTCGGCGGCAAGCGGATGTTCGGCACGAAGGGGCAACAGAGTTTCTATGTCCACTTCACCAGCATCACCGGCGTCACGGAAAAATCCGAGGTGCGGATGGCCGGCGTGAAAATCGGCGAAGTGAAAAAGATAACATTGGACAACTACCGCGCCAAAGTAATCGTGGAACTGACGGAAGCCTGCAACATCCCCGACGACTCCGTCGCCAAAGTTCAGGGAAAAGG
>JAHFEK010000056.1 GCA_023248495.1 Nitrospinales bacterium | reverse complement strand
GTTTATGGGGGAGAAGCCGTTTGAACTGCTGGTGAACGACAAGCGTTTCGTGAACATCCCGATGGTGCTGGAAACCCCCAAAGGCAAGGACCTGAGCGAGGACGTGGAAAATCTCGCGGTGCTGCGCCGTCTGATCCATTAGACGGATCGACTTGCTAAACGCCGCCGGTTTAAGTAATGTGCAGGCATAGCCGTTTGTGAAGAGGAGATTATGAGCAGTACGGACGAAAAAAGGAACGGGCATGCCCCCTCGGCGCTGCACAAGGCGGAGGAACTGGTTTTCCCGGTGGCCGCCGCGGTGATAGGCCTTGGGTACACTGCCGCCATTTTGCTGAACAATCCGTGGGAAAAAGTGGCCGCATCTCCTCACGCGTGGATATTGATCGTGATTTTCCTGGGCATCGCGTTTTTTCCATTGCGTTCAATGGCGCTCCACCTGTCGGCTAAAGACGGTTCCGCTGGAAAATCCCCCCACTAACAACAACGCCGCCGGGCAACGGGAGCAACAGGCATGGCAAAAGAACTAGATATTAACAACGCCTACGAAATTGCGCCCGGCATATTCTGGGTCGGCTTTGCGGATCCGGGAGCCGGATTTCACTGCAACCCCTACATCCTGAATGACGGCGCCGAAACCGTGTTTCTTGATCCCGGCTCGGTGCCGCATTTTCCGCAAGTTCTTGGCAAGGTGATGCAGGTGACTGAGCTGAAAAAAATTACCCATATTATCGCGCACCACCAGGATCCGGATCTTTGTTCGGCGATCCCCCGCTATGAAGAGCTGGTGGCCGGCGTGGGGGGGGAGCTCGATATCTGTACCCATACCCGCGCCTCGGTGCTTATAAACCACTATGGCACCCGTTCCGATTTTTACCGCGTCGACGCCAATGATTGGAAGCTGACGCTGAAATCGGGCCGGACGCTCCGCTTCATTTTCACCCCGTTTCTGCATTTTCCCGGGGCGTTCATGACCTACGACGAGCAATCAAAAATCCTTTTTTCCAGCGACATCTTCGGCGGGTTGAGCTTCGACTGGAGCCTCTATGCTAACGAATACTACCCCGAGGCGATGAAGGCTTTCCACGAAAACTACATGCCGTCGAACCGTATTATCCGCAACGGTTTAAACCAGCTGGACAACCTTGATATCTCAATGATCGCGCCGCAACACGGCTCCATCATCAAAAAAGAAGAGGTGCGCCGCTATATCGACATCCTGAAAAACCTTGAGTGCGGTGAAGACCTTTTCTAATGGCGACGTATAAAGATCTTATCGACATCGTCATCATGCGCGAACTGGGCATTCTCGGCAAGGAGCGGATGCAGGGGGTGCTGGAAACGCTGAAGATACCGGTCGACGGAGCGGGCCATTGCCTGAAGAACGACTGCGGTATCGGCGACCTTGACCGGCTGATGCAGGAGCTTGCCGCCCGTTATGGCGCGGTTGCGGTGATGGGGTGCAAAATCGCCGTCGGCCGCGTGGCGCGCGAAGCAAACCTTGAACTCCCCAAAATCCTGAACTAGCCCGGAATCCCGCCTCCTCGCGGTATAATCCCCACATGACACGCAAGAGGCTTTTCATCATTGATGGCGCGGGCTTTTACTACCGCGCCTTTTACGGCTTGCGGCTCAACCTCTCCGCGCCGGACGGCACCCCCACCAACGCCGTCTATGCCTTTAACCGGATGTTGTCAAAAATCATGAAAGTGGAAAAGCCCGACCTGCTGGTGGTGGCGCTCGACGCGAAGGGAAAAACCTTCCGTCATGACCTGTACACGGAGTACAAAGCCAATCGGCAAACGATGCCCGAGGAGCTTTCCGTCCAGATACCGCTCATTGAAGAACTGATCGACGCGTACAACCTGCCCGCGCTCAAGCGGCAGGGTCTTGAAGCGGACGACCTTATAGGCTACGCCGCGCTGCACGCCGCCGGCGCGGGGTACAACGTCACCATCTTCAGCGGCGACAAAGATTTAATGCAGCTTGTCGGCGGGCATATCGGCATGTTTGATCCGATAAAGGAAAAGCCGATCGGCCCCGCCGAGGTGAAGGAAAAATTCGGCGTCGCCCCCCCGCAGGTGACCGATGTGCTGGCCCTGATGGGGGATAGCTCCGACAATATTCCCGGCGTGCCGGGCATCGGCGAGAAAACGGCGCAGGCGCTGATTGCCGAATATCACAGCTTGGAAAATCTGCTGGCGCACGCCGGTGAAATAAAAAAGCCGAAGCTGAAAGCGGCGCTGACCGGGCACGCCGATATCGCCCGCCTGTCCAAGGTGTTGGCAACCATCAAAACCGACCTCGATCTGCCGCTGGACTACGAGGCATGGCATCGGCGGGAGCCGGACACCGCGCGGCTTGCCGCGCTATTTACGCGGCTCGGCTTCAAGACGTTTCTCGCGGAATTGGGCCAAACAACCGCCCCGTCCGCCGAAAGGGAAATCCCCGCCCATCCGGTAAAGGAAATCACAAAATGTTACCGAACCATTTATACGGAAGATGAACTTGCAGCGGTGATTGCAATCCTCAAGCAAAGCGGCGGTTTCGCGGTCGATACCGAAACCACCTCCGCCAATCCGGTGGCGGCGTCGCTGGTCGGCATTTCCCTCTGCGCCAAAGAGGGAGAGGCTTGGTATTTGCCGTTGGCGCACGACTATCTGGGCGCTCCCGCGCAACTGCCGAAGCAGGCGGCGCTGAAAATGCTTGCGCCGGTGTTGGAGGATGCCGCCATCCCCAAGTACGGCCAAAACCTGAAATACGACATCACCGTGCTGGCCGGCGAAGGGATAACGGTAACCCCCATCGGTTTTGATACCTTGATAGCTTCCTACCTCACCGCTCCGGAAGACCGGCGGCACGGCCTTTCATACCTTGCCCAAAAATACCTTGGCCTCGGCACCATCGAATATGAGGATGTCGCCGGAAAAGGCGCCAAACAGGTGACCTTCAACCAGGTCTCCATCGACCGCGCCACTGAATACTCCGCCGAAGACGCCGACATGGCCTATCGCCTCGCCGGCATACTGAAAACGGAGATCGAGGCGCAAGGCTTGAAAGACCTCTACTACAACATTGAACAGCCGCTCATCGGCGTGCTGGCGCAAATGGAGCAAAACGGCATCAAGCTGGATGTGCCGCGCATGAAGGAATATTCCAAATTGCTGGATAAGAAACTCAGCGCCCTCGAAAAGGATATTCACGCCGCCGCGGGGGAAGAATTCAATATCGCGTCCCCCAAGCAGCTCTCCGCCATTTTGTTCGACAAGTTGGGGCTGGCCAAGCAGCGCAAGACCAAAACCGGTTCATCCACCGATCAGGCGGCCTTGGAAGCGCTGGCGACGGAGCATCCGTTACCGGCGCTAATGCTGCGTCATCGCGTATTGGGCAAACTCAAGTCAACCTATGTCGATCCGCTTCCCGAAATGGTTTCAGCCAAGACGGGCCGCATTCACACCTCGTTTAATCAGGCGGCCACCGCCACGGGGCGTTTGAGCTCATCCGATCCGAACCTGCAAAACATACCGGTGCGCACGGAAGAGGGGCGTGAAATCCGCCGCGCGTTCGTGGCGGAAGAAGGACATCTTTTGATATCCGCCGACTACTCGCAGATCGAGCTGCGGATTCTGGCGCACCTGAGCGGAGACGCGCTGTTGACCGAGTCGTTTAAAAATGACGAGGACATCCATACGAGGACGGCCCGCGAAATATTTGGCGCCATCGGCGGGGCGGCACCCGAAATGCGGCGCGCGGCCAAGGCGGTGAACTTCGGTATTATTTACGGGCAGACTGCCTTTGGTCTCGCGCAGGAGCTTGCGGTTTCCCGGCGGGAGGCGCAAGGGTATATCGATGGCTATTTCGCCCGTTACCGGGGCGTGCGGGAATTTATCGAGGCCACCATCAAGAAGGCCCGCGAAGAGCAAATGGTTCGCACCATGTTCGGCCGCAAGCGTTCGTTTCCCGACATCCGGTCATCCAACCGCAACGCGCGTGAAATGGCGGAGCGGATGGCGGTGAATACCGTGGTGCAGGGGTCGGCCGCCGACCTCATCAAAAAGGCGATGCTGGACATCGCCCCCCGGTTAAACGCGTTGCACGCCACAATGCTGTTGCAGGTGCATGACGAGTTGATCTTCGAGGCGCCGGAGAAGGGGGTTGACAAGGTCAAAGCGGCGGTGCGGGAGCTGATGGAAACCGCCGTGCCGCTTTCGGTGCCGCTGAAAGTGAGCGTGGAATCGGCCCTCAACTGGGGCGACATGCATTAACCGCCGCAAAACTCCCGTGTCATCCTGAGCACCGCCAAGTATCTTTTTCCGGAAAGAGATACTTCGCATGGCCTTCGGAAGGACATTCATGGACATGGTGGATCAGGAGTCATTGGGGCTTTTTTTGGTCTGCTTTCTGGCGGCGCGCTGATACCCGTCTATGAAAAAACTAATCGACCGGCGCACCACTTCGGATTGGGAAATGCCCATCTGTTCGGATAATTTCCGAAGCGGCGGAAGCTGTTCCGCGTCAAGGTGAAACGTCCGGGCTATCATATCTTTCTTGCGCAACCCGTGGAACAGCGCGATTTTGTCCATACCAACCTCCCGTTGCAACTTCCCGTGCCGGCAATACCGGCGCGGCTTTTATCCGGACCATCCGGCCCCCGCGCCGCCCAGGCGCGGGCAGTGTATTAATTAGTACCATATAATAGGCATGAAGGAAATGGATTTGTTTTTGGCGCGGAACGGGGTTAGAACATCACGTCCGAAAGCGCCCCTACATGCGCGAGGCGGATGAGCGCCAGGCCGCCGGGTTTCCCTTCATCGCCGGTGCCGGTTTTGGGGATGAAGGCGGTGGTCATGCCCATGCGGGCCGCTTCCTTGAGCCGCTGTTGTAGCGAGGCGACGGCGCGGACTTCCCCGCCCAGCCCCACTTCGCCGATGAAGACTGAGCGGTGCTGTGCCGGGCGGTTGCGGAAGCTGCCCAGCAGGGCGGCGGCCAATGCCAAATCCGCGCCGGGGTCGTCCACCCGCACCCCGCCGGCCGCGGAAACATATATATCCTCGCCGTCCAGCATGACGCCGGCCCGCTTTTGCAGGATGGCCGCCATCAGGATGATCCGGTTGTAATCGAATCCCACGGCTGTGCGGCGGGGATTGCCGAAGGTGGTGCCGGTCACCAGCGCCTGCAGTTCCACCAATATGGGCCGCGTGCCGGAGAGGGTGCAGGCGATCACCGAGCCGCTGACCGCTTCCGCCGCGGACGAGATGAATATCCCGCTGGGGTCTTTCACTTCGAGCAGGCCCTCGCCGCGCATTTCAAACACGCCGATTTCATGCGTGGAGCCGAAGCGGTTTTTCACCGAGCGGAGGATGCGGAAATAGTGGTCGCGGTCCCCCTCGAAATAAAGCACCGTGTCCACCATGTGTTCCAGCACGCGCGGGCCGGCGATGGCCCCCTCCTTTGTCACGTGTCCCACCAGAAAGGCCGGGATGCCCGACCGTTTGCAGACCTGCATGATGAGCGCGGTCGATTCGCGCAGCTGCCCCACGCTTCCCGGCGCGGCCCCCAGCAGCGAGGTGTACACGGTCTGGATGGAATCGATAATGACCAGCGCCGGTTTCAGCGTTTCGATTTGGGCCACGATGGTTTCGACGTTTGTTTCGGGATAGATCAGAAGCGGCGCGTTGCCGATGCCCAGGCGCTCTGCGCGCATCTTTATCTGCGCGGCCGATTCTTCGCCGCTGACATAGAGCACCGCGCCCTTGAGCGCGATGGTGCCGCAGAGTTGCAGCAGCAGCGTAGATTTACCGATGCCGGGATCGCCGCCGATCAACACCAGCGAGCCGGGGACGATGCCGCCCCCCAGCACCCGGTCCATTTCTTCCATTCCGGTTGGCAGGCGGATTCCCTCGCTCAGCGGCACGGATGCCAGCGTTTGGGGGCGGCTTCCTTCTTCCGCCAATCCGCGCCTTGTTTTCAGGCCCTCCGGCTTTACCGTCTCTTCCACCAGCGTATTCCAGTCGCCGCAATCGGGGCAGCGCCCCACCCATTTCGGCTGGCGTCCGCCGCAGTTTTGGCAGGCGTATGCCGTTTTAGGTTTTTTCACCGGGTACCCCGCATCCAGCCGCCGTGGATGCCCCAATGGATCGCGGCGCGGTAGAGGAACGGATACCAGAGGTATTGCGGTTTTCGTTTGGCGATGCAATAGCCGACATCCCCCGCCAATTCGCGCAGGGCGGCGGCGAGCTCGGCAACCACGCCGTGCGTTTTACCCGCCGCCGCGCGGTCGGCCCCGAAGGCGCGTGCGTTTTGCATCACCTCTTTCAGCGGGAGGTAGCTGTCCTGCATGGCCAGCGCCTCCGGCACATAGACGGGCGCAACGCCGTTGCGCCAACACCAGACCGCCGCCGGGTCATGCACCGCCTCTTCGGGGAACGGTTTGGCCAGCAACGCGGCGCGGCGGATGGCGCACTGATCGATGGTGAGCGCAGCCGACGCGCCCCGCTGCGGGTAGCGTCTGCGAATATCCTCGATGATGAAATAATTGCCGCCGGGAGCGGTAATGTTCCGCCCGAAGGCGGCGTCGGCCCCGCACGCCAATGGCGCGGTGAGCCGCTTCAGCCAGTGGTCGTGCGTGGGCAGCACGCGGTCGGTGAAGAAAACGATGTCATCGTTTGAAAGGCCGCGCGCCACTTCGTTAAGCTGCGCCCCCAAGGCGCGTGAATCATCGCGGATGAGCGTCACCGCCGCGTTCGCCATCGCGGGGATGATTTTCGCCGCGCCCCGGCTGTGGTCGATAATTATCAAATCAAAGCCCCCCATTTGCCGGTGCATGATGCTCCAGATGTCGGGGGAGTGGAACTTGCCGTCCGGGGGGAGAATAAGCACCGCCGCCGGTTTATTTTGGGTTTCGGATGTCATCACGGTATTGATTATCTTTCAGCGGCCTGTTTTTAACAACCGCTTAATACCGGCCAAAATCTTCGGATTAAGGAAGGGCCTTGCGTCGGTACAACAGGTTTCAACCTGTTGTTGACCCGTAAGGGCCAAGAGGCTTACCCCCTTCGGGGGCAACCGCAGGATGAATCCTTCGGTACCAAATTTCCACGAAAAAAAGCTCTGGGTTTCCGCTTTCGCGGGGGTGACACAACAAAAAAACGGATCAGCGGGTGGAGATTTCTTTCCACCAGTTCGGGCTGGCGGAAACCACTTCGCCGGATTGATGTATCTGGTTGGCGAGGTCGAGCGACGCCTGACCGGGGGCGCTTTTGATCAAGTACCAGTTTTGACCGATGGCGAGCTTGCTATCGACCGCAAGTCCTTTGGCGGCGGCCCAATCATTCACTTTTTGGGTTGTCCAGTCCGCCTTGAAGTTTACCAGCACGCCTCCCGGCAGGGCCATCAAGCGGCCCGCGGCGGAACCCCCTTCATGGAACACCGGCGAAACCGCCGCGCCCGAAGCGGCTCCCAACGCCGTCTTGTACGATCCCGCCTGTGCGCGGTATATCGTCGCGCCGCCGTTGCTCTTCACGGTCTGCGCGCCGGAGAGGGCGGATTTGACGGCTGCCGGCATCGCGCCAAATGCGGCCACTAGCGTATCGTCCAGCAACAGCGCGCGCCGTTGTCCGCCATCGAAGTAATAGTCTTCCGCCGGGCCGGCCGCAATCGCGGCGGAACCGGACAGGACACAGAACACCAGCGCCATGAGCGCCATTTTTACGGTCATTGCCTTTTTCATGGCATTGGCTCCTTTATCAAAAGTATTCATCCCGCATCTCAATGACCGTAGACCGTTACGTTCCAAGAGGTAAGGTTCCCGGTCTTTCCCGTTCTTCCGTCATAGATCGAAAGTGTCCAGTTACCATCGGCGGTTTCGTTGATGAGCCGCGCCACGCCGAACCGGAAGCCGCCGCTGAGCAGGCTGCCGCAGAGAACGGCGGCGTTGTTGGAAACGCAGTTATGCGGCAGGGCCAGCGTATTCACGGTGCCCAAGGGGCTGGTAAGCGTGATCTTCAGATCGCCGAATTCCGCATGATTGCTGGTCACCGTTACTTCGGCGAATTCAATTTTGCTGATGCCGCTGCCGGCGATTGTTATGGCGCTGGTGGCGGCGGCGCCGTATACGGGGGAGGTTGTTCCGGTTCCATCGGGGATCGCAACGGTGGTCGTGTTGCTCCCCGTTTTCGTCAAGATGGCGCTGGCCCCTCCCACGCTTGTCCATGTAAGGGCGGCATTCACGGCAGCCAGCGTATCTATCGCGCCGTAGCCATAGTTGTCGTTGATGTTTAGGCCGGCGCCGTTCACGCCCCAGCTGGTCTGGGTGGGATTGTTTTTGCGCGCCGTTGTGGCCAGGATGAGCCGCACGTCGCGGAAGGTGAGGTTCGGGTTGGCTTCAAGAATCAACGCCGCCGCGCCGCTCACTTCCGGCGTCGCCCCCGATGTTCCGTTCATGCATTTGGTGTAATTGGTGTCGGCAAGATCGCTCACGCCCGCGGTGGCCGCGGTGTTTGATCCCGCCGCGCCGGTGATGTCGGTGGTGGTGAGCGTGTGCGTGGTGCAAAATTCGCCGCCGTACGCGCTTATCAGCAAATTGGAACCTTGTTCGGAATAGGATGACGCGTGTCCCAAGTCATTGAGCGCCGCCACGGCGATGACGCCCCAGAAGTTCGCCTGTCCATCATAGTCCGACCGGTCAATGGCAAGAGTGCTTGAACCCCATCCGTTTCCCCCCGCCCACGTGTAAATGACTCCTTTATTGCCACGCCCGGTGGTTATGCCATCCAAAACGGCGGCTTGCCACGTGGACGAAGAGGCTTGCAGGGTGCCGGTGCCATCGGTTGCCCCCCAACTGTTGCTGTATACGCTGTTGAGGCTTTTGCCGCGGGTCATGGCATCGGCTTCGTTCGCGGCGGTAAGGTTTTGCAGCAGATTATATCCAACGATATCGGCGTCCATCGCCACGCCCACGACCCCTTTACCGTTGTTCCCCACTCCGGCGATCAGGCCGCTGCATTCGGTGCCGTGTGAGTAATCGCCGGTAACGAGGTTGGTGGCGGGTGCCGCGCCGCTTATGTAGTCCCAGCTGTTGGCCTTTAGCACATTCGCCGCGAGGTCTTCATGGAGAATATCCATACCATCATCGACGATGGCGATCCGCTGACCGCCCCCTTTGTGGGTGGTCCATACTTTTTCCACATTAATGTCTTCCCCGGCGGTTCCCGCCGCGCCATTGGCGCCGGTCTGGCCGGTGTTCTTAAGATGCCATTGAGCGCCATAAAGCGTGTCGTTGGGGGCATACGCGGCGTTGGCAAGGATACTGGCCGCCGGAGTGGCGCTCACCTCGGCGGAGGCCGCGCTCTCGGTTGTTCCTTGCAGCGACGTCACGATGAAATAATAGGTCGTGCCGTTGCTGAGGCCGGTGATCGCCTGATTGGAGGCCGTGGCGGCCACTTTGGTGCCGGTAGCGGTGGTTACACCCGTGGTGGCGGCGTAATATACGTTGTACGATGTCGCGTTGGCAACATCCCGCCAGTGAACGGTAGCCTGCCCATTGCCGACTGATGTTCCGACCTTCGTGGGGACAGTGCTTGTTGTGCCGCCCCCGCCGCCGGATCCTCCGCCTCCGCTTCCGCCGCCCCCGCCACTTCCTCCACTGCCGCTATCGCCGCATGCGGTCAGCATTATGACGGCAGAGAGTGTTGCAAGGATAAGGCAAAAAGGCTTATTCACCGTTTTTATTCCCCCGACAAGTATTTTTTTGAAATTCAGGCAAGCGAGGCCCCGATCGCAAGCCGTATTTTTAACTATTTGGATACCAATGGCAAGTTCGTCGGTCTATAAACAGCCCTATTTGCCAGACGTTTCCCCGGCAAGGCCCCCGTCGCCATCGGAGATGAACTCCGGTGTTTCCGCGGCAAAGCGCGCCATGAGCAGCTCCAGCCGACCGCGCGATCCGGCATCCATCGCCTCCGGCCCGAAATGAAAGGCGCAGACGCAGCGCGGTTCGTCTTCTCCAATCTCTTCAACCGAACCTTCGACGCGTAACAACGCCGCTTCCACCGGGCCGATATCGAATGCCCCGAATTCCTTGGTGGCTTCGAATCTGATATGCAGGTGAAAATGACCATACAATGAAAATAATGACGTATAGGCAAAACGGCCCGCCAATCCGCCGCCGCTGATGTCCAATGCCTCTCCCGGGATTTCTTCCCCATCCAGGGCGATGGTCAATGTATGCGGCGGCAGGCTGGAATAGCGTTTCGCTTTGCGGCGCACCGTGTCAGTCCACGATGTTCGAACCGCCATCTCCAGATCGTCCGCCTTGAACGGTTTCAGGAGGTAGCGCACCGCGCCATGCTGAATGGCGTCGACGCGGGTGCGGTCGTCCTCGTGCGAGGAAACGATTATCACCGGCATGTTGGCGAATTTATTATTATGCTTGATGAAATCGAGCAACACGAGTCCCGATGTGTGGGCCAGCTCCACCGCGGTGATGACCAAATCTATTTTAAGCCCCTCAAGAAAGGCTATGGCGCGGCGGCCATCCTCCGCCTCGTACACATTGGCGGCGCCAAACCGGGTTTCCAGCACCCGCCGGATCATCGATCGTGTCCACGCGGAGTTGTCCGCCACAAGTATTTTAAGCTCTCTCACAGCGGCCCCCTTTTCCGTACCGTCACGGCGCTATTTATCGGTTATGGACTCCGGCTCGAATGAGGCGAGCCACTGAACCAGCTCGTTAAGTTTATCTTCCACCTTCCGGTCGATGTTGTTCGCGCCAAAGGTCAGCGCCACTTGGCACATTTTATTGGTAATGGCTATGCTCGAGCTGTCGGCTTCCATCCGCACAGCGGTGCCGAACAGCGGGTTGATCGCCCAAGGCTGCTTGCCCGGCCCGCTGTCGAATTCCAGCGAGAGCTGGTATTCGGCGAAAAGCTTGATGCTTTCCGCGTATTCCATTTTCAGCTGCACGCCGAGGCGGCTGATGTTCACCACCTGCGCCGCAAACGCCTTACCCCCAACTTTCACCATGAGTTGGTGCGGCGGCAGCGCGGAGAGCCGGTCGGCTTGGCGCTTCGCCGCGCCATTCCACGATTTGCGGACCCTGTCCTCCAACTCGGCGGCGGTGAACGGTTTCACCAGGTAATGGGTGACGCCATTTTGGATGGCGGTCATGATGAAGTCGCGCCCGCCGTGTGAGGTCATCATGATGAAGGGGAGGTCTTTCCAGCGTGGGCTGTTGCGCACCTGGAACAAAAACTCGTCGCCGCTGACATTGGGCATTTCCCAGTCGCAGAGGATGACGTCGATGGATTGCTGCTCCAGCATCTTGCGGGCCTCCGCGCCGTCGCCCGCCTCGAATATCTGCTTGGCCCCAAGCTTGGTTTCAAGAACTTTGCGCACCAGCTTGCGAAGGGTGCCGGAATCATCCACCACAAGGAATCTTACATCCTGCAAAAGCGCACTCCTTAAACTTAAATATGCGATAGACCCCGGAGAGGGGCCATCCCTCCTGTTACGGCACTTTACATTCTATCCCGTAACACCACCCCTAAATCAAGTTCCAATTCCCGGCTAAAATTAACGGGGGCCGGAGAATTGACCTCGACCGGCTGTGCGGGATGGCTGGGGCGGTCCCGATGGGGGTGCGCATCCATGTGAATGAGCGGGAAAGATGCTTTGGCATTTAAGGATGCGCGGTGAAAAAATAGCGTTGCGTTTTCAGTGAGTTCCGGGATTCCGGTATCTATATCTTCCGGTTTATGCTAAGATTTCGAGATTACTAGCAGGAGAAACCGGCAAGGATAAAGGTTCTCCGCTCAAACGGCAACTATTTTATTTAGAGCTTTCTAAATACGGGAAGATCGGGTTGGTTGGTGATGTTTGTCATCACCTCGCCGGACAAATTTTCCCTTAAAAAGTTGTTGCCCTGAAGGGTTCCACACCCAAAACGCAACATAAATCGAAAAGGAACGTGATGACAACGAACAAACTGCTTCTTACCGGGATATTCAAGCCATTTGGAGTCAGCGACGAATATGGCGAAGCCCTTTGCACGATGGAGCTTCTCAATAATCAGGTGACCCGCGAGCAGGGCATTCACTCCCCCCGCTCCAACAACCCCAGTTTTGGCCTGTACTTGATAGCCGAAAACGTGCAAGTGCCCACCACGGTGCTTGATTTTCCCTGGTGGAAAGATTTTACGCGCGAGGTGGATTCCGGCGAGTATACCCACATCGGCATCTCCTTTATCGTTCCCAACGTGATGAAAGCGAAACGGATGGCCGATTACATCCGCGAGAAATCCCCCAAAACCAAGATACTGCTGGGCGGCCACGGCACCTCCATCCCGAACCTTGAAGAGATATTAACATTCGACGACGCCTGCCGCGGCGAAGGGGTGGCGTGGATGCGGCGCTATTTCAACGAGAAGGTCGACCGCAAAATCGTTCATCCCGTCTGCCCGTCCGCGGTCACCAAGTTCGTGTACGGCGGGCCTATCGTCCGCGACGCGGGCATCATCGTAACGGGCGTCGGCTGCCAAAACTCCTGCCGTTTTTGCGCCACCGCCCACAAGTTCGAGAAACGCTACACAGCTTTCCTGTTCTCCGGCCGCGAGGTGTTCGAGGCGTGCGAGAAAACCGAAAAGGCCATGAAGGTCACCGACTTCGCGTTGATGGACGAGAACTTCTGCAAGAGCCCGCGCCGCGCGCGCCAACTCCTCGAAGAGATGACGAAGGCGGGCAAGGCCTACACCTTCGCCACCTTCTCGTCCGCCGAGACCATCGGCAAGCTGGGGATCGATTTCCTCGTCCGGCTTGGGGTGAAATTTCTCTGGATCGGCGTGGAATCAAAAGCCAACGTATTCGAAAAAACCCAAGGGGTCGACCTGCACAAGCTGATCGCCGACCTGCAAAACCACGGCATCACCGTGCTGGCCTCGGCCATCCTGTTCATGGAGCACCACGACAAGGAGTCCATCCACGAGGACATCGACTGGGCCATCTCGCTGGAATCGGATCTTTTGCAGTTCATGGAGTTCGGGCCGATACCCGGCACGAAGCTCTACAAAGATTACGACGCGGCGGGAAAGCTGCTCAAGGATGTGCCGTGGCCGAAACAGCACGGCCAGGACGAGATATGGTTCCACCATCCGCATTTCACGCCGAAGGAGACCGCCGTCTACACCCGGAACGCTTTCATCAAGAAGTTCCAGACGCACGGCCCCGGCGTGATAAGCATGGCGCAGACCTACCTGAAGGGGTATCTCACCGTGCAGCGCGAAACGACCGAACGCGAGGCCAAAGGCCTTGTCTGGAACGCCGAACTGTTGCGCTATGTGCAAGGCGGAAAACCCGGCGCGGTGGATGAATTCATGCGGAAGCGGCTGGAGGCCATGCGTGAATCGGCGCTGGAATTCCGCCCGATTCTTACCGCCGCCGTGGATCACGCGCCAAACGAGGCGGCGCGCGAAAAAGCCAAAAAAGTGCGCGCGGCATTCAACGAAACGTTCGGCGCGCCGACGGTTCTGGATCGCGTTATGTCCGGCGCGGTGCGGGTGCTCGCGGTAAGCGAAAAAATCCGTGTTATGGTAAAAGGGGGCGATGTTATGCGCCAGCCGAAGACCAACCGGGTGGCCTATCCCGACCGCACCGGCCTCGACCAATCGGCCGATGGACAGCGCTGGACGCACGCGCCCGGTATGCCGCTGGTGGAAGATACCGCCGACGTGGTGGCCGACATCACCGCCGGCTGAACCGCCACACGCATCTTAATCAATAAAAGCGGGGGAGTACCTTCCCCGCTTTTTTTTCGCGGATAAATTAGGTAGCGCGGATTTTTCTTTATTCAATCGGGAACCAAAGATATTAAGCTATGACGATGGATGCGGTATCGGCGAAGGGGTTGCGGCGCTCGT
>JAHFEK010000020.1:36457-50240 GCA_023248495.1 Nitrospinales bacterium | reverse complement strand
TTTTTTTGCAGTTCCCTGCCCATGTAGATAAGCATGTTGCGGCAACTGATCATGTCCAGCCGCGAGAACGGCGGATCCTTTATCACGCTATGTTCGGAAAACACCATCATGTCGCGCACGCTTTTTTGTATGTGATAGGCGCCGCCATCCGGCGACAAGGTGAAAAACCGCGCCAACCGTTCGGCGGAGAGATCGGCGGCGATGTTGACGGGGAAAACGCCGGCGCGGGACTGGGCAATCGCCTCCCCGTCGATGTCGGTGGCGAATACCTGCACCGCGAAATGCGCCTTCAGCGTCTCCATCCGCTCCTGCAGCAGGATTGCGATGGAGTATGCTTCCTCGCCGGTGGAACAGCCGGGCACCCATACGCGCACCGAGCCGCCCGCCTGCTTGCCGGTGAAAAGGCGCGGAATGGCCTCTTTTTCGAGGATTTCAAACGCTTCCGGGTCGCGGAAGAAATTGGTGACGCCGATCAGCAGGTCGCGGAAAAGGGCCGCCGCCTCGGCGGGGGTTTGCTGAAAATAGCTGAGGTATTCCACAAGCCGCTCAATCTGGTTGACGGCCATCCGCCGCTCCACGCGCCGGACGACCGTGCTCTGCTTGTACTGCGAAAAATCGTAGCCGGTCTGGGCGCGCAGCAGAATTAATATTTTTTTCAGCGCGTCTTCAACCTTGCCGGCCGGTGGAATGACGGGACGTGGCTTTTTTCCATAGGCGTGCGCGGCATAGGTTATCAATTGCCCCGGCATTTTGTCCGGCGGCATCACATAGTCCACCAATCCGGTGGCGATGGCGCTGCGGGGCATACCGTCGTATTCGGTGGTGGAGGGTTCCTGCGCCATCGTCATGCCCCCTTCCCCCTTGATCGCCCGCACCCCCGCCGTGCCGTCGCTGCCGGTGCCGGAGAGGACGATGCAGATTGCCCGCTCCTGCTGATCCTGGGCCAGGGAGCGGAAGAAAAAATCAATCGGCAGACGAAGGCCGCGCGGCGCGGCCGGCTCGAGCAAGTGCAGGCTGCCGTTCAGCAATGCCATATCGCGGTTGGGGGGAATGATATAGGCGCAGTTTGGCTGCACCACCATGCCGTCCTCGACCTCAAAGACCTCCATCCGGGTGTACCGCTTGATCAAGTCGCTCAAAATGCTCTTGTGATCCGGCGCGAGGTGTTGCACCAGGACAAATGCCATGCCGCTCTCGGTTGCGGCCGGCATGTTGGCGAAAAATGCTTCGAATGCCGCCAACCCCCCGGCCGACGCGCCGATGCCGACGATGGGGAAACCATTGCGGGCTTGTCCATCGGTCTCTTGCGCCGTGTCCGGCTTTTCCTGGTCCGCGCCCGGCCCTGATTTGGATGCGGCTTGCCCGTCCGCTTTCCCCTTGTCCCTTTTTCTCACCGTCGCCACTTATGCTCCTTCGCGGCTATTTCACGCCGATGATAAAATAATGCAGCGGCAGCACATCGTTATGCGTCACCCAGGCGAATCCGGCGGCTTTGAGGTGTCCTTCGATATCGGCGGCGGAAACGCGCAACTCCGGCGGCGGCCCGATCTCCATCGGCTCTTTCTTCCAGTCGATGACGGCGATCTTGGCGCCGTCTTTCATGATGCGGCGGCATTCGGCCAGGCTTGCCGCCGGGTGGTGCAATTCGTGGTGAAGATTCTGCATCAGCACGCCGTCGGCGATGGCGTCCGGCAGCGGAATGTTCACCTCTTCCATTTTTATAAGGTGGATGTTCTTCACCCCGGCGGCTTCCCCCTCGGCCCGGAGGATGTCGAGCATCTCTTGCGCGAGGTCGCACGCATAGACTTTTCCCCGCGGTATTTTCCGCGCGAAAGGAACCGCCGCGAAACCGATGCCCGCGCCGATGTCCACGAACACCGCGGGATTGTCCAGCGCCATCTGTTCCCAGATGACCTCGGGATTTTCGCGCTGCAATCGCTCGGGCCGGCGGAGCTTATCCACATCACGCACGTCGAATTTTCTGAACAATCCCATGCGATCCCTCCGATTGACCGGTCAATGAAATCAACGTCCCCGGAGAATTATACACCAAGACTGGTCCCATTTTGCGGCCATGCAATGCTCCTTTACATTTCAATGATATTTTATTACCTTGGTAAATACCGGCGCGGCGGCGGATACGAACAAAGATTCGGGAGGGATGCATGGCCGTTTCAGTATTTACGACCCCAGAGGGAGTCCACATTTTCCGCGTGCGCGGAAAACTGTCGGCCAACTCGATAGGCGACCTGAAGACGGCGCTGGACGCCGCGGGCGAGAGGGCCTATGCGGTGATAAACCTCAAAGGGGCGCCTATGCTTGATTCAGTATCGATCGGATACCTGGTGCGCCGCCACAGCGTACTATGGCGCGGAGGCGGCGCGATGGCGCTTTGCTGCCTGCACCCCATGGTATCGAAACTACTTGCGATGGCCGGCCTCAACAAACACTTCACCGTACACGAAGGGGAAGAGGATGCGGTGGCGGCGCTGAAAAAATCTTTCACCGGGCCGGTTCCGCAACCGAAAAAACGGGGCCGAAAACCGAAAGGGAAGGAACCCGAAACGCCGAAGGCGGAAGAAAAGATTTAATTGGGCCTATCCCCCCGCAACCAGCGTTTACAGACGTTCGCCACGATATCCGGATCCATCGTCGCCAGTATTTTGATCGTGGCTATCGTTCGCGGAAGACCCGGCGGCAACGGATAGGGGGGCATTTTCGGCGTCGGTATAGGGTCCTCCGTCTTCAACACGGGCCGCGGCGGTGACTTTACGGCCGGCTGTTTTTCTTTATGCGTGATGTAAAAATAGACCGCGACCGAAGCCGCGAGCGCCAACACCAACAGCGCCACAAAAATGTAGAGATACTCCACCCTACCCCCGCGGATGCGCCTTGGCCTGGATTTCCGCCAGGCGCGTCCGGTTGATGTGCGTGTAAATCTGCGTGGTGGTCATGCTGCTGTGCCCCAGCATCATTTGCACGGCGCGCAGGTCGGCCCCGCGTTCCAGCAGATGCGTGGCGAACGAATGGCGCAGCACATGGGGCGATATTTGGGCGGAAATGCCCGCTTTGACGGCATACTTCTTTATCAGCCGCCAAAACATCTGGCGCGTCATCGGCCTTCCCAGCCGGGTAAGGAAGAGCGCCTCGGGATTTGTTTTTTTTATATAGAGCGGCCGCGCTTTTCCATAATACCGCTTCACCATGTCCAGCGCCCGCTCACCGAGGGGAATGACCCGCTCCTTCGCCCCCTTCCCCATCGTCATGATGTAGCCGCCGGTCATGTTGAGGTCGGCGCTCTTCACATTCACCAGTTCCGACACGCGCATACCGGTGCTATAGAGCAGCTCCAGCATGGCGGCGTCGCGCAGCCCCTCCTTCGCGTCCTGATCGGGCTGTTCCAACAGGGCATCCACCTGTTTGGCGTTCAGCACTTTCGGTAAATACTTGGCCGCGCCGGGGTTTTCCATGTTTTGCGTCGGATCGGCGTTCACATGCTTTTGCGCCACAAGGTGCCGGTAAAACATCCGTATGGCCGAAAGCTTCCGCCCGCGCGAACGGGCCGCTATCTTGTTATCGAGCAGCGTTTTGAAATAACCGGTCAGCGCGGCGGCGGTGATCTGCTCCAGCCCCGGGGCCGGGGGGGATTTGAAATACGCCAAAAATTCCGCCACATCGCGGCGGTAGGCATCAACGGTGTTCTCCGAAAGATTCCGCTCGACGATAAGATGTTCCAGCCACTCGTCCAGCAGGGGGTGGGTCATGCAAAACCTTCGGTCTGCCGCAGGAACGGGTTGTACTGTTTTTCGTGACCGATGGTGCTGGTTTCGCCGTGGCCGGGGTAGACGATAACCTCGTCCGGCAAGATAAGCAGCTTTTGGCGGATGGAGCGGAGCAACTGATCGTGGTTGCCGCCCGCCAGGTCGCTGCGCCCGATGGAGTTTTGAAAGAGGGTGTCGCCGGTCAGCAGGTGATTGCCGTTCGCCAGCAGACAGATGCCGCCGGGAGTGTGGCCGGGGGTATGGATCACCTTAATCTTGAAGTCGTCGCAAAGATCGATGATTTCGCCGTCTTCCACCGCCGCGTCGTTTTTCGGCGCGGGTTTCAGCCCGTAGTAGTGCGCCATCTGGATCATCCCTTCATCTTCCATCATCCACTCGTCGTCTTTGTGGCAGAGGAACGGTATCTCGTAGCGGCCCGTCAGCGCCGCCACCGCGCCGGTGTGATCGGGATGGCCGTGGGTGTTCACGATCAGCTTGGGTGTCAGCTCGCGGCTGTCGAGGAAATCGATGATGCGGCGGCCGCTGTCGCCCGGATCGACGATGATGGCGGCCTTGTGGCGCTCGCAATAAAGGATATAGCAGTTTACGTCGATAGGCCCGACGGTAATTATCTCGATCTTCATTCGTTCTCCCGTTAATTTTACCGCTCATTTTATACCACTTTGCGCCCGATCGGAGCGCGGGGAGAACTCGATAAGTTTGACAAATTTTAATGGTGCGCGTAGCATTCCTTTTATTGGGAAAGTGTCAAATAAAAGTCATCTGGAAAATGTCGGATAAAATAGAAGCATTATGGGAATTACTCTTCTGCCAAAAGAGATTTTGGATAATTATGAAGTTCATGAGTGGAAACATGCATGCGCCATTCTAAGAAATGACTTCCCTTCCGAGTGGGCGGACATCACTGATTTACTTAAGCAGTTTAGATTACGCAAAAGTTGGATTGCTCAAGGGGGCGGCAATAAATCAAAAGTTGCTGATGCGATTGATGAATTTCTCATTGAAAAAGGATGGCGGGAGAAGGAGTTTGCTACTTCTGTTAAAGTAGACGAAAATATTATGGATTCTCCTACACACAAGGTGGATTGTTATAAGAACCGCGTGGCGTTGGAAATTGAATGGAACAATAAGGATCCCTTTTTTGACCGGGATTTAAATAACTTCAGATTGCTGTTTGACCTGAGGGCCATATCTGTTGGGGTAATCATTACGCGTTGCGATCATCTTCAGGATATTTTTGTGGCCTTGGGCCGGGGATCTTCATACGGAGCATCCACCACTCACATGGGAAAATTGCTACCCAAAATTGAGGGTGGAGGCGGGGCTGGTTGCCCCATATTAGTATTTGGCATTTCGAGGAGACTCTATGATGAAAAATGTTGAAATACCCGATACAAGCGCCGCCCGGGATTTTGCCAAGCAGGTTGGTGAAAAAAAATATAAAACCATCCTTGTGGATCCACCGTGGCAATTTTCAAATCGAACCGGGAAAGTGGCCCCTGAGCATAGGCGGTTAAACCGCTATTCCACCCTCGCGCTTGAGGAAATAAAGAAAATTCCTGTCGCGCTGGCAGCCGCTGAAAGTAGCCACCTTTACCTTTGGGTGCCCAATGCATTGCTGAAGGAAGGTTTACAGGTTATGGAGGCGTGGGGCTTTAATTACAAGACCAATATTGTTTGGCACAAGGTGCGCAAGGATGGAGAACCCGATGGACGGGGCGTAGGCTTTTATTTCCGGAATACCACCGAGTTGGTTCTATTTGGTATACGCGGAAAGATGCGCACCTTGCCACCCGGAAGAAGGCAAGTGAATATTGTAAAATCGATGAAACGCGAACATAGCCGAAAGCCGGATGAATTGTACTCGCTCATTGAGACATGCAGCCCAGGGCCGTATTTGGAATTGTTCGCTCGCGGAGAACGTGCGGGGTGGAACGCTTGGGGTAACCAAGCCGATGATTACTTCCCTACTTGGGATACTTATTCAAACCATAGCCAGGTCGGTCGACAAGGTATCAAGAAGGCTGATATAAAGCGGCTACATAGTCTTCAACTTGTGATCCCCGCCAAAGGAGCATTACCGTTAAAGAAAACGGTTAAAGCTCGCACAGGCGAAAGTTCTCTTTGAGCACTCCTTCGTGGCATAAAATACCAGTTCCATAAACGGGGGATAGAAAACATGTGCCTTGCGGTGCCGATGGAGTTGGTGGAGAAAAGCGAGTTTCGCGGCGTGGCCCGCTTGGGCGGCGTGAGCCGCGATGTGAACCTGATGCTGGTGCCGGAAGCGGGCGTCGGCGATTACGTCATTATTCACGCCGGTTGCGCCATATCGGTGCTGAGCCGGGAAGAGGCGCAAAAAACGCTCGACCTGCTGGGCGAAATCGAAGGCATCGGCGATCTGGGCGGCAAGCCCGCATGAAATACCTCAGCGAGTTCCGCGACGGCGCGTTGGCGAAAAAGGTGGCGGACGCCATCCACGCCGAATCCAAAACGCCGCTCCGCATCATGGAGTTTTGCGGCGGACACACCATCACGCTGGTGAAATACGGCATCCCGCAAATGCTCCCGAAAAACATCGAGATGATCTCCGGCCCCGGCTGCCCCGTCTGCGTCACCACCAAAAAGGAGATCGACGCCGCCATCGAAATCGCGCGGCGGCCCGATGCGGTGCTCGCCAGCTTTGGCGACATGATACGCGTGCCTGGCACCCGCGAAAGCCTGCAACAGGCGAAATCGAAGGGGGCCAACGTCGCCGTGGTCTACTCGCCGGACGACGCGGTGAAGCTGGCGCTGGAGCAGCCCGCCAAGAAGGTGGTCTTCTTCGCGGTCGGGTTCGAGACCACCGCGCCGGTCACCGCCGCCGCCATCAGCTACGCGCGCGCGGCAAAAGCAAAAAACTTTTTCATCTACTCCGCGCACAAAACAACCCCCGCGATACTGGCGGCGCTGCTGGACGGCGAAGTGCGGCTGGACGCATTCGTCTGTCCCGGCCACGTCACCACCATCACCGGCGCGGACATCTACAAGCCGCTCACCGAGGCCGGAAAACCGTGCGTCGTCTCCGGTTTCGAGCCGGTCGATATTTTGCGGTCCGTCCTGATGATCGTGCGCCAGGCAAATCGCGGCGTGGCGGAGACGGAGATCGAATACACCCGCGTGGCGACTTGGGCGGGGAACGCCTTCGCCCAAAAGCTGCTGGCCGATATTTTCGAGCCGTGCGACGCGGTCTGGCGCGGCATCGGGCCGGTGCCGATGAGCGGCCTCACCTGCAAAGGCGATTACGCGCGGTACAACGCCGCAAGCGAGTTCGGCATCAGTTTCGACGGCGACGAGAAAGAGACCCCCGGCTGCATCTGCGGCTCCATCCTGCGCGGCATGAGCAAGCCCGCCGACTGCAAACTCTTCCGCAAGGCGTGCAATCCGGAAAATCCCATCGGCGCCTGTATGGTGTCGGACGAGGGAACCTGCTCCGTCTACTACCGCTTCGGCGGATCGCACGCGGAGGCGGCGCATGCCAAAGTCTGAGGTGGTGACGCTGGCCCACGGCGGCGGCGGCACGGCCAGCGCCGAGCTGGTGGCGCGCATCTTCCTGCCGCACTTTGAAAACGAGTTCTTGCTATCGCTCTCCGATGGCGCGCTGTTGCCCCCCATCGCCGGGCGGATCGCCGTCTCCACCGATTCGTTTGTCATCGACCCGATATTTTTTCCCGGCGGCGACATCGGCTCGCTGGCGGTGCACGGCACGGTGAACGACGTATCGATGTGCGGCGCGATGCCGCTCTACCTCACCGCCGGATTCATCATCGAAGAAGGGATGCCGATGGCCGATCTGGAAAAAATAGCCGCCAGTATGGGGGCCGCCGCGCGTAAAGCGGGGGTGCGCATCGTGGCGGGGGATACCAAAGTGGTGGCGCGCGGCGGGGCCGACAAGATTTTCATCAACACCGCAGGCATCGGCGTGGTGCCGGATGGCGTGACCATCGGCGCGCGGCGGGTGCGCGCGGGGGACAAGATAATCCTCAGCGGCAGTATCGGCGATCACGGCATTTCCGTTTTGATAAAACGGAAGGGGCTTAAATTCGACGCCGATATTTTATCGGATTCACGCCCGCTGAACGGCCTCGTAAAAAAAATGCTGGAGGTGGAACCGGACATCCACATGCTGCGCGACCCCACGCGCGGCGGGCTGGCGGCGGTTTTGTGCGAAGTGGCGCGGCAGGGGAACGTGGGCATTTTGATCGAAGAACAAAAAATCCCGGTGCTGGAAGATGTACGCGGCGTTTGCGAACTGCTGGGGATGGATGTGATGCACGTGGCGAACGAGGGAAAGCTGGCCGCCTTCGTCCCGGCGGCTTCGGCGGACAAAGTATTGGCCGCCATGCGCGCCCACCCCTATGGTAAAGAGGCCGCCATCATTGGCGCCGTCGGGCCTGTCGCGCCGGGCCGGGTGGAGATGAAAACCGGTTTTCTCGGCAACCGCATCATCGAGCCGCTTGTCGGCGACCAGCTCCCCCGGATTTGTTAGCAAATCCCTCCCCTCTCTTCTTCCGTTATCCTCCCCTTTTCAAGGGGAGGATACAGGTGGGGTTTCTTTATCATTCCCTCCCCGTGTCGCAGCACGGAGCGGGAATGCCAAGCAGGTCGGCCCGGCGGGCCGATTGCACGGCAGGAGTGCGGTATCTACCGTGAGGAATGAGCGGGATGGTATAGTACCGCTATGGCGGAACAACCGAAAGATCCGAAAGCGGCGTCGGGGCGCTTAAAAACGTCGTCACCGGACATTCTCCGCAATCTGCCGGTGAAACAGCGGCTGCCGATGCAGTACTCGCAAAAACTGGATAACCTGCGCGACACCTACAAACATATCTACCTTAAATTCGAAGATGGCGCGATCACCGCCGATCTTGCCGACGTGCTGACGAAGACCGGTTTCCTGCCGCACCCGCAGCCGGATCAAAAAATCAAGGTGCTCATTCACAACATCATCAAGTGGCTGGAAGGCAGTAACCTGTTGATCCTCCACTTCCGCCCCAAATTCACCGAGTTCAACCTCGTCAACCTTCTGCGCGAGATAAAGCTGGCCGCCCCCTCATGCAATTTCGAGGGGCTGCTGCCGGTGTTTTTCGGCAATATCAGCAGCTCCAAACAGATGGAGATGTTCAAGCACCTTGGCGCATTCGGCATCCGGTACGCGTTTTTTCTCTCCTCCGGCGCGCCGATTGACCACACGTTGCAGGAACTCATGGAAGAACTGGACAAATTCAACGGCATCCTCGTTACGCAAAACAGCACCGGAAAAATCTCCGCGCTTGATCTGGGTGAGGATTACGAGGAAGAGCCGGTGAAAGTGAAAACCTACAAAGAACTGCTGGCGCGGGGGGAAACTGCGCTGGCAAATGGAAATTTCGAAGAGGCAATCGGCTTTTTCAGCCAAGCTATCGAGATGGGGGCGGATTTCGATGCGCTGATGGACCGGGGAGACGCCTATTACAAAACGCGCAAATACATGCCGGCGCTGGCCGATTACCGCGAAGCGGCCCGGCTGATGAAAAATTCACCGGCGCCACACGCCAAAATCGGCGAGTGTTGCCTTGCGTTGGTGCCCATCACCATGAAGGCGGGGGACAAGGCGAAAGCGAAGGAATGGTTTAAGAATGGCATGACGCATCTGCGCCAGGCGGCCGCCCAAGTAAAAAAACTGGAAGACGACAACTTGCAGACCCCCGAAAACCTGCCGCCGATCCCATTCGCCCCGATATTGGCGGCGCTGGCGGCCGCGGACATCCGCGGGCTGGATCTACCCGCCGAAGAAGAAGAGATGGCCTTCTTTTCCAAGAAGGCGCTGGAAAAAATACGGACGCGCGAGGGAATGCTCTCCGATGTGAGCGCTGAAACCCGCATCGAAGAGGCCGTGCTGATGGCACGCTACGGCCAGTACCGCGAAGCGGAAAAAATATTCCGCGAGATCATCGCCGAAGATACGGAGCACGCCGGGCCGGCCTTCAACAACTTCGCGGTGGAACTGCGCAAAAACGGGCAGTACGGCAAGGCATTCGAAATTTACGCCGAACTGCTCCGCCTCGACATACCGGATCGGGACATCGTGGCGGAGAACATGAAAAACGCCGGTCAGCGCCACGCCGCCGCGCTGAAAGAAAGCGGGCGCGCGGACGAGGCGGCGGATGTGTTCCGCGCCATCCTGGCCACCCACCCCGCGGGGCGCGAGTGGATACTGTGCGATCTGGCCCTCACCTGCCTATCGATGGGCGACCGGGCGCAGGCGTCGCTTACGCTGATGGAGGCGTTGTATATCAACCCGAAATTGATGAAAGGCCCGCGATTCGATTCATACAAAGAGCTTGCCGGACTGCGGGACGAAATAATGAACAAACTAAAGGAGAGCGCGCGGTAAAAAAGGCCGCCGCGGGAGAACGGTCCCGGTTATTTCTTCTTAACTTTCTCGATCCCCTTATTCGCGCCCTTCTGAATTTCTCCGCCCGCCCGCTTGGCAGCATCGTTCGTTTTTTCCAACGCTTTTTTAACGGCCGACTCGGTTTTATCCGCCGCTTTTTCCAAGGCGGCACCCGTTTTATCCGCCCCTTTTCGTATGGCCGGGGTTGCCTTATCCACACCTTTACCAATTGCGGTGGCCGTTTTATCCGCCCCTTTTTTAATAGCGGATCCGATTTTATCCAGCGCATCCGCCGCATGAACGGCGCGGGGTGAAAACGAGAATACCAAGGACGCGATAACAATTAATTTCTTCATGGTAAAAAGTATGCCATCAGGCGGGGGCGGTGAAAAGGGTTAATTCCCGGCCGCCTTTTTTTCAATTTCCGGAAAGAGGTTCTTCGCTCACGGCTCAGGATGACTGGAAGGGGGGTGAGTGGTGGCGCGGCGCTCCCCCTTTGGTTACAATGAACGCATGCACGAGCTATCGGTGGCGCAATCGATGATGTCCGTGGCGTTGGAAAACGCCGCCGCCAACAACGCGAAGAAAATTCTGCGCATTGCTCTGGTGGTGGGGAAATTGTCGGGCGTGTCGGTGGACGCGCTCCGCTTCGCGTTCGACGCGGTGAAGGCGGATACCATCGCCAACGGCGCCGCGCTGGTGATAGAGGAGACCGCCGCCGATGCCCGCTGCGGCGCGTGCGGCAACGGCTTCGAGGCGGGGCAGTACGATTTCCTCTGCCCCGCATGCGGCGCGCCGGTGTTTCCCACGGGCGGCAACGAACTCTACGTCAAGGAACTGGAGATAGAATGAGCCGCACGATTCTCATCGAAAAAAAAATTCTGGAGAAGAACGACATCGCGGCCGCGCGCGTCCGGCAAAAGCTCATCGCGGATAACACCGTGGTGGTGAACATCATGAGCGGCCCCGGCGCGGGAAAAACCACGCTGCTTGAAGAGACCGTGCGCCGCCTCGCCGGAAAAATAAATATCGGCGTTATCGAGGGCGACATCGCCACCGACAACGACGCGCGCCGCGTGGAAAACGCGGGGGCGGAGTGGGTGGTGCAAATAAACACTGGCGGCGCGTGCCACCTCGAAGCGGGAATGATCGAGCGCGCGCTGGAGACCGCGCCGCGCGGGATGCGGCTGCTCATCATAGAAAACGTGGGCAATCTTGTCTGCCCCGGCGGCTTCGACCTCGGCGACGATTGGAAGGTCGTGTTGGCATCCGTCACCGAAGGGCTGGACAAACCGAAAAAATATCCCGGCATGTACCGTAAAAGCCACGCGCTGGTGGTGAACAAAGTGGATCTCGCGCCGTACGTGAACGTATCGCCGGACGCTTTGGTGAAAGAGGCGCTGGAGGTAAACCCGGCGCTGACTGTTTTCCTCACCGCCGCCACCAAAGGGGACGGGGTGGATACGTGGTGCGATTGGCTGGCGTCGCTTAAAAAACGCCCGATCCGGGAATAAACCACGAATGAATAATGTTCGCTGGAAGATCGACGTGCGCGGCGTGGTGCAGGGGGTGGGCTTCCGTCCCTTCGTCTATAACGCCGCCGCCCAGTTCAAGCTCGCTGGCAGCGTCTTCAACAGCAAAAAAGGGGTGGAAATCGAGATCGAAGGAACCGCTGACGCCTGCGCGGGATTCATCGCCCATCTTGAAAAAAATCCGCCGCCGCTCGCCCGCATCGACCACGTCGCATCCGCGCAAATCACGCCGAAGGGGGAAACCGGCTTCACCATCGTCACCAGCCATCCCGAGGGGGCCGAGGTTCCGCTGATTTCGAAAGATTGGGATGTCTGCGCCGACTGCCTGCGCGAGATGATGGATCCCGCCGACCGGCGCCACGGCTATCCGTTCATCAACTGCACCAACTGCGGGCCGCGCTACACCCTGATAACCAAGGCCCCCTACGACCGCCCCCACACCTCGATGGCTGGATTCCCGATGTGCCCCGATTGCCAACGCGAATACGACGACCCCACGAACCGCCGCTTCCATGCCCAGCCGAACGCCTGCCCGGTCTGCGGCCCGCAACTGACGCTGCGCGGCGCGGCGTGCGAGGAAATCGCGTGCGCCGACCCCATCGGCGAAACGGCGCGGCTTTTGCGCGAAGGGAAAATTCTGGCCATTAAGGGCGTTGGGGGGTATCACTTCGCCTGCGACGCACGGAACGGCGCGGCGGTGGATGCGCTGCGCGGGCGGAAGATGCGCAAGGATAAACCGCTGGCCGTGATGAGCAACAGCGTGGGGGATATCGCCGCCTACGCCGACCTTACCGGCCCGCAAACCGACATGCTCCTTTCGCGCAAAAAACCGATCGTGCTAGTGAACAAGAAAAGTGAAACCGCGCTTGCCGAAGGGATAGCCCCCGGCCTGCGCGAATTCGGCGTTTTTCTCCCCTATACGCCGGTGCAGCATCTGCTCTTCGCGGCGGGCGCGCCCGAGGCACTTGTCATGACCAGCGGCAACATAAGCGACGAGCCGATAGTCTTTACCGAAGAGGAAATGGAAAAGCGGCTGGGCGGCATCGCCGATTATTACCTCACGCACAACCGCCCCATCGTCTGGCGGTGCGACGACCCGGTCATCCGCATCGTCGGAGCGCACGCCATGATACTGCGCCGCAGCCGGGGCTTTGTGCCGGTGCCGGTGCAACTGGCGAAAGAGGTTGCGCGCCCCATCCTGGCGTGTGGCGGCGATCTGAAAAACGTCTTCTGCCTCGCCAAAGGGGAAAACGCGTTTTTGGGGCCGCACATCGGCGATCTGGTGAACGCCGAGGCGAACCGGAATTTCCGCGAATCGATTGAACACTTTAAGGGGCTGTTTGGCATCGTGCCGGAACTGGTCGCGGTCGACATGCACCCGCGCTATCAAAGCAGCGAGTACGGGCGGCGGCTCGGCCTGCCAGTGGTTGAGGTGCAACACCATCACGCGCATATCGCATCCGTCATGCTGGAAAACCGCCTCGGGGGGGAAGTTATCGGCGTGGCGCTGGATGGCACCGGGTACGGGCCGGACGGCACGATATGGGGTGGCGAGATACTGGCCTGCTCCTATGCGAAGTTCCAGCGGCTGGGACACTTCCCTTCGCTGAAATTGCCAGGGGGCGATAAGGCGGCCAAAGAGCCGTGGCGCGTGGCCGCCGCGCTTTTGTACGAAACATTTGGCGAAAGCTTTAAAGAACTGCTCCCCGCGTTTGTGGCGCAGGTAGGGGAAAAGAAAATCGACGGCATCACTGGCATGGTGGATGCCGATCTCAACTGTCCGTTATCGACCGGCGCGGGACGGTGGTTCGACGCGGTGGCGTCAATATTAATGGCGCGGCAGGTCAATGCGTTCGAGGGGCAAGCCCCGATGATGCTGGAATCCATCGCCGACCCTTCCGAGGACGGGGTTTTTCCGTTCGGTATCGGCGACGACGGCACGCTGCAATTCGATCACATGGTGCGCGAGCTTGCCTGCATGGGGGGAACGGAATCGGGACGCGGCGCGGGCGCGGCGAAGTTCCACAACACCCTCGCGCTGGCGGTGGCCGAAAGCT
>JAHFEK010000020.1:0-36447 GCA_023248495.1 Nitrospinales bacterium | reverse complement strand
CGCTGTTACTGAAAAGGCTGGAACCGCTTTTAGTTGAACGGGGTTTTAAAGTATTTTTACCGCGGCAGGTTCCCATCAACGATGGCGGTCTCGCCCTCGGCCAGCTCGCCGTCGCGATCGCCGGCCCCGCCCCCAAGTAGGTACGCAACGTATTGTGTACGCCTCGCCACCAAGCGCGGGAGCGGGTCGGCCCGCCAGGCCGATGTGCCCATTAAAATGGGTACCCGCCAAGAAATAAAAAAAACGGCGCGGGGGGTTTAGGCCGCGCCGTTTACAGTGGGGAGGAATTTGGGAGGGGTTAGATAATTCCGAGAAACTCCGCAAGGGCGAAAATAATGCCGCCAAAGCCGAGTACCACGAAAAAGCGGAGCGTGAGCGCACCGTTGCTGTCGCCTGATTGAAGAGCATCCACCCGTTTCATCGCGCTGGTCTTGTGCGGTTTCGTCTGCGCTATGGACGGGTTCAGGGAGCTTGCATTCAAATGGGAACTTACAGTTGCGCTCATTTTTATCTCCTTCTATTCTTTTTACGGTCTTGTCATAATGTAAAAGCAATCGCCGTGCCGGAACAGTAATGCACAACAAAACAATATGTTAAGATTATCGAAGCTTTAGAGTGAAAATAAATATGTCCTTCAAGAGGACAGAGTGTAACCAGAACTGGACAGCTCTGAACCTGCTATTGAGTGATTTTTCCTAAGTGGGTGTCTTTAAAGCCCGATTCATACTTAAGGCCAAATCCCAGCACTCTGTCGAAGGCGATATGTGCGGTCCATATCATGGATATGGGGAGGGCAAGTGGCACGCCGGCAAAATAATACAATGAAAGCAGAACCACCGGAGCGGCATAAACATGGCCGGTGTTGTATACGCGCGCACCGACCTTCGGGTTTATCAGGTAGCCCGCAAAGAAAATATCGGGGGCGAGAATCAGCAGAAGAAACAGACTCCGGCTATACCCATAGTGGCAATACACGGCGCACGCGAGAACCAGGATGGCCAATGATTCGACTTTTTGAAATTTGACCGGCATGGTTTCCATTCCGCCAACCTATCAGAAATGCCAGCGCGACTCGGCGAAAAACGCCGTGAATTCCGTCAGACGTCCGAAAAAGCTGTTGCGCGGTCCTTGGTACGACTCCGCCCCCACCGATAAGCTCACGGCGTCGTTCAGCGCGTAGCTGATTTTCGGGCGTATCAGGCTATCGCCATGTTGCAGCCAGATGAGACCGGCGAGTTCCGCTTCCAACGTGTCGTTCAGCCACTTATCGCTGATGCGGAAAGTGACGCCATGTTGCGTTTCATCATATTGGTTCGCGGCAAAAGCGGCGGCTTCCGCCAGTGGAATTGCGGCGGCAGGGGTTATCGAACCGGGCGCGCGGTAGTTGGTCACCTGCCGGAAAAGATATTGAAGGTTGATATTGAAATTATCGCCAAACGTCCGGTCGCCCCCCGCAACGGCGAAGAAGACCGGATTTTTTGTAAACAGGTCTTGACCATCGGCATCTTCGGAAGCGAGATATGCAGCCTCGGCGCGAAATCCATAACGGCCGGAAGTGAACGCGCCATCCGCGCCGTAAACTTTCAAGCGGCTATAGCGCATCGTTATCCCGGATCCGCCGAGCGCGAAATCAGGGTTGCGATCGAAACCGTCGAAGAACGAAACGGAGCAATCATACGCGCCAGTGGCATATTCCACCTTCGCCGCCCACTGGCTTAGGGCATTGTCCGGCATAACCTCGCTCACTGAAGGCATGCCTTTGGGGAACGGCAGCCGGTTAGCCCGGAATTCCGGCAACCACACGGCAATGACGCGGAAATCCCCCGCGCTATACGCCCCCTTCAGCGCACCAACACCGCTTTTTTGGTCGGCGTCGTCCGGCGCGTGCAACGTATAGTCGCGCATGACAAGATTGTCGGTGGGATTTACCGCATCGGTTCGGCCCCATGCGATGATCTGGCGTCCGGCGCGGAGATCAAAATTTTCCGTGGAAAAATCAAAATATCCTTCGCGCAGCTCTCCCTTGGCCGGTATGTGGTTTATCAGGGAATCGCTGCGTAGCCACCCTTCGCCATGGAACGCGGTCTTGCCGTCAAATGCGGAGGCTCCCCCTTTGGCCCAGAGCGAGGCCGATAACGCGCCCGGCCCTGCATCGGGATTTTTCGCTTCGCTCCACCACGACGCGCGGACCGAACCGGTAATCGCCCCCACCTCCTCCGCCCAGGCGACGCCATGGGAAAGGGGGCCGATGCCCGGGGGGGCGGGCATCGGCATCAAAAAGAGGGGAATGAGAAAAAAAAGCGTTTTGGGAAAACGCATGGCTAGTTCTCCTTTTCGAGAAAACGGGTGGTGAAGACCGCTTCTTTCACGCCGACATTGGCGCGATAGTTTTCAAACGTGATGATCGTGGCGTGGCCGCTTTGCACATTGTGCATTTCCAGCCGCATCGCCTGCCACTTTCCCTTGGCGGCGTCCACCAGCGTCACGTCAGCCGCCTTGAAGGTTTTGAGCAGTTCACCGCCCTGGTCGTACATCTCGCCTTTGATGATCGCCATGTTGTCTTTCCGTATCCAGCCGATCCGCTTCGAGTAACCGGAATCTTCGGCCACCGATGGTTTGGCGGGGAGCGATTCGACGACATAACACTCCGCGCCGTCAACCGTTTCGGCGCGCAATATCTTGTGCGCCCAGTCCTCCACTTTGTGCCCCATCACGTCGCCGTAGGAAAAATCGGTTCCCACGAAGCTGTCCTTTTTGTTGGAAGAGACCAGCCGCCGCACCTTCTTGAGCGCCGGGAGATATATCCAGAGATCGTCATCACCCGCGCTGTGCTCGATCATCAAGGTGGCGGTTCCTTTCACGTCCGGCGGCGCAAGGAACCGCACCATCTGCATATCATCGGTGGTGCCGGGAATGAGCTTGCTCTTCCCTTCGGTCTTGCGCACCCGCTCCTGCCCGGTGGCGTTGATCAGGCGGAAAGTCGACGTCATCTCCGCGTCCGCGACTTTGGATACCACGAAATTGCGCTTCATGATCTCCGCGGCCGAAAGCTCTTCCGCGCCGGCGGGGGCGGCGAAAAGCGACGCCGCGAACAGGAGGGCTAGCGCACCGGTGGTCAACGCGGCGTTCGGAGCCACGGGGGAAGCCGTTTCGCCAAAAATGAAGCGGGGACGCAAGGCGAGAATAAGCGCCGGAAAAATAGTGACCGAGGTCACGGCGCTGACCAGCATGGCAAGGCTGATAAGCAGCCCCAGATTGAAGTGAATGAGAAAGCCGTACGAGAGCATCAGAACGGAGTAGCCCGCGGCCACGGAAAGGGCGACGAGAAGTACCGCCTTGCCCGCCGAACCGAACGCCTTATACACCGCCGTCCGCTCATCCGCGCCGCCAGCTAATTCCTCTTTCAAGCGGTAGGCGAGGTAGATGGCGTAATCGGCGCCGATGCCGACCGCCATGGCGGAAATCGTTGAAGTGGCAACTTCCAGCGGAATGCCAAACAGCCCCATCACCCCGAAATTCGCCGCCACCGTCACGGTCAGCGGCACCAGCACGAGCAACCCGGCCAGCAACGAGCGGAAGATCATGGAGGATATGAGAAACACCACGGCCGCTATCTGAAGGATGTTGAGGATTTTTTCGCGCACCAGTACTTCATTCAACGCAGCGCCGCTCGTGACGCCGCCCCCAATCGAAACGGTTACATCCGGGCCGAAACGATTTGCCGCCAGACGCCGCACTTTGGCGGCGAGGGCGCCCACATACGCGCTGCTATCCGTTTTCAGGAATACCGTAATATTCGCATTCCGGTACCCGTTATCCACCACCGAGTCGAAATCGCCCGGCTCGCCGGAAGTGGAATAGAGCAGCAGATATTGCGCGATGAGTTCCCGGCTCTCCGGTATCCGGTCGAACGCCGGCTTGTCACCGTTCATCGCCATGTTAATCCGCTTGATGTAATCGGCGATAGAAAGGGTTTTGCCGACCATCGGATCTTTTTCAAGTTCCCGTTGCAGCGTCTCCATTCCTTTGAGCACGGCGGGATTTTTTATCGCGTCATCTTCCTTGCCGGTTATGAGGATAAACGCGGCGTTGGCCCCCGCCATCCGTTGGTTATAGACGTCGTCCTCTTTCATTTCCTTCAGGCCTCCGTAAAAACTGCCCTTCACGGAATTGTCGATGCGCACCTGTGTCCAGCCAAAGGCGAATAGCGCGAGAAGCGCTATTGCCGCCCCAAAAAGCATTCCGCGCCTGTCCAGAACGGCGCTGGCCGCCCACTTTGCCAGTCCGTCAAGCCTTGTCTGTTTGGCTTCACGCATCCGTTCACGGTCACCCGGCGCTTTCAGCATCGTGCGCAACGCGGGGATGAACGTGAGTTCCAGCAGCATGGCGCAGACTATGCCGGTGCCGGTGAAAATACCGAACGTCTGAATCGATTTGATGTCAAACACCATCAGCGAGAAGAAGCCCATCGCGGCGATGGTGCCTGCCGCCAGCATGACGGGCCCCACCTTCTCAATCGATGACTTCACCGCCAAATGGTTGGCCGTTTCCGGGGTTAGCGCGCGCGATTGTTCCCGTATGCGGTGATACTCCTCGTAGTACCGTTTCATTATCTGTACCGCGTGCCCCGCCGCCACCGCCAAAATGAGGATGGGAGTAGTGGCATTGAAAGGGTCAAGCTCAACGCCAGAAAGCCCCATAATGCCGAGGCTCCAGATGACCGCCATCAACGCGGTGACCAGCGGCAGCACCAACGCCTGCACGCTACGGAACGCCCCGTAGAGCACCAGTGCGATAATGATTAACGCCAGCGGGAAAAAGAACCCCATCCGTGCCGAGAACTTTTCAATAAGACCGGTGAAGACCGGTCCCCCGGCGACGGTGATATCCACCGAGTCATCCATCTCGGGCGCGACGACGGCGCGCACCGAATCGGTGATTTTGCCAAACCCGCCGGGAATGTCCTTAAAATCCGCCACGACGGAAATGGTGGAGTAATCAGACGAGACCACAAGATTCGAGTAGAGCGGATTCGCCGCAATGGCGTCCTTGAGGGCGGCCACTTGATGAGCGTCTGCCGGCACCTTCTCCATCATTTGGCGAACCTCCAGCCCCTCTTCGGTTCCCTTTATGTCTTTTGCTTTGCGCGCCGCGAGGCTGACCACATTGTTGCGCACCACCCCCTTGGTTTTCACTAATTCCCGCGTGATCCGCTGGAGCTTACCCAGAATGGCCGGGGTCAACGCTTCCCCCTGCCGGGCGTGAATGCCCACGACCACGGTGTTTTTGTTGCCGAAACGTTCCTCCACACGATTGCCGGTAACCACCATCGGGTGCGACTGCGGCATGATCTTCGCCGGATCGATAACGATGGCGAGGTTTTTAAGCTGGAACATCAACCCCAGCGTGACGAGAAGGGTAAATGTAATTACCCCCGTCCTATTTTTCGTGATCCAATGAACAAACGCTTTCATGATTTCTTTTTCCTCCTAACAAAAATGTTTTCCGGTTATGCCGGATTTATTAATGCGTGCTTACTCGCCAAACCTACCTTCCGATTGGTAGGCGACATGGGCAATTTTTTTTCAGCATGTGAGACTCTCAATGATTTGCCGGACAACGATGTCATAAACTCCAGGGGTTTGTTTGTCTTGGGCCATATTCAATGCCCCCATCGCGGCTGCGATGATGAAAAGTGCCTGCTCTTCGGGTGTACCCCGTTTTTTGAACTCCCCTTTTTCCAACCCTTCTTTCACTTTCATCGTGACGAGTTCCATGTGCCATTTCTCGAACCAGGCAAGCTTCTCGCGCAAGACTTCCGGCAGACTCCCCGACTCGGCAAGGAAGCCGTTCATCACGCAACCCAGCTCGCCGTGCAGCGCCGTCTCGGCGAAAAACTGGAAATATTGTTCCAGCTTTTCCAAGGCGGTCATTTTATCGAGGTCGTATTTGCCGATCCAATCCTGAATGTATTGGTAGTAAGCGGAGATGACGGCAACGCCAAGGTCTTCTTTTTTTGGAAAATGATAATGGATGCTCGCCTTTTTAATATCAAGACGCGTGGCGATATCCTGATAGCTGAAGCCCTGATAGCCGCGCTGTTGTATCAGTTCGGTCGCTATCTGGACTATCTGGTCTTTGGTATCCAGCTTTTCGCCAGTAGAGGCGCAACCCGTGTGGCACGCTATAAGTCTTTTCAAGAAGGCCGTCATATGTTTTCCATTCCTGAACCTAGACTACCTACCTAAAGGTAGGTTTGTCAAGAAAGTTTTTTGCCTAAAATAGGCATTCAAAAACAACGAGATAAAAATATCGGTGAGATCGCCGCACAAGAGTGTACACTCTTCCAAGAAAAAATCAGGCGGCAGTGGATTGGGCCAAGGCGGCGTCGAGCAGCTTCTTTTCACGCTTATCGGGCCACATGGCGATGATGGTACCGACGCCCATGATGAAACCGCCGATCCAGAGCCAGATCACCAGCGGATTAATCAGCAATTTGATGGTGGCGCTGTTGTCGTCATTAAGCGCGGCGAAGATAACGTAGACATCCTCTTTCAACGTGCTGCGGATCGCCACTTCGGAATTCGGCATCGGCGGCTCTTCGCTCAGTTGGTCGAGATTATGGTAAAAATTCTTTTCGGGGCGGAGGTACCCCAGTTTTTTGCCGTCCTGCTCCAACAGAAGCGTGGCGGCGTATTCTTCCTGGCTCGGTTTCGGTTTGGTATATTCGGTTCCCAGATAAGTAACCGAGTAATTGCCGAGCTTCAACTGCTGGCCCGGTTTTACGCTCCCCTCCACCGACTGGTTCCAGACGTTGCCGGTGAAGCCGACGAACATCGCCACCATGCCGGCGTGGATGATATAGCCGCCGTAGCGCCGTTTGTTGCGCGCCACGAGGTTGTAGGCGCCGCTGATGGCGTTTTCCTTGCCCCCCGCGGTGCGGCTGCGGACGCCGCGGACAAATTCCATCGCTATGGTGGCCATCACAAAAACGGCCGACGTAAAAAACAGCCATGCCATGAACTCGCGCATACCCAGCGCCAGCATCGCCGCGCCACCCAACACCGCCACCAGAAACGGGACGAGGAAATTCCGTTTCAGGTTTTCCAGCGACGCCTTGCGCCACGCGATGAGCGGGCAGAGACCGGTGAGGATGAGCAGGAACAGCCCTATCGGCACCATCACAATATTGAAGAACGGCGGGCCGACGGTAATCTTCACGCCACGCACCGCCTCGGATATCATCGGGAAGGTGGTGCCCCACATCACGGCGAAAGCCGCGCCGAGCAGTATCAGATTGTTGAAAAGGAAACTCGATTCGCGCGAGAGGATGGAATCAAGCTGGTTTTCGCTCCGCAGCATGTCGCTCCGCAACGCGATCATCGCCACCGAAAAAACGATGACGAGAACGAGGAAAAAGCCGAATTGCGTGCCGACGGTGCTGGCCCCGAACGAGTGGACGGAAGAGATGAGGCCGGAGCGGGTGATGAACGTGCCAAACATGGTGAGGCAAAAGGTGGTGGCCACCAGCGACACGTTCCAGAATTTCAGCATGTTCTTTTTTTCCTGAATCATCACGCTGTGCAAATAGGCGGTGCCGACGAGCCACGGCATGAACGAGGCGTTTTCCACCGGATCCCACGCCCAGTAGCCGCCCCAACCCAGTTCCACATAGGCCCAGTTGGCCCCCAGCAGATTCCCCATCAAGAGGAAAAACCAGCTAAAGATGGTCCAGCGCCGGGTGGAGCGTATCCAAATATCCCCCTCCTGCCGCCGCATCAGCGCCGCCATGGCAAAAGCGAACGGTATGGCGAATCCGACGAAGCCGATGTAAAGCGTCGGCGGATGGAATATCATGCCGGGATTTTGCAGCATCGGATTGAGGCCGTGGCCATCCGGCGGAATGAGCGTCATCCTCTCGAATACCGGCGAGGCGAAAATCATCAGGCTGCTGAAGTGGATCAGCGAAACCGCGAGAATGCCGGTGACGTACGGCATGATGTGGCGGTTCTTTTTGCGGTTTTGCAGGATGGCGATGGCGCCGAACAGGGAGAGCATCCAGGCCCAGAGCAACAGCGACCCTTTTTGCCCCGCCCAAAAAGCGGAAACGGTGTAAAACATCGGCAAATCGCGGCTGGAATAATTGTAGACATATTCCACCGTGAAATCGCGCGAAACGAACGCATGCAGCAACACCGCCGAGGCCACGGTGAAAAGGCCGAAAAGCGCGAAATAGGCATTCTGACCGCTGCGGGTGAGAACGTCGTTGTTCGCGCGCCCCCCCCAGAATGAGGCAACGGCGGCATACACCGATACCGCCAAAGAGAGCGCGAGTGAAAGTTCGCCGATTTCAACCATCTGTTTTCCCCCCGCCCCAATCGGGGCTACTTGGGTTGTCCCTGCTTGGACGCCTCGTACTTCGAGGGGCAGCTTGTAAGCAGTGTGTGCGCATGAAAGACGCCGTTTTGATCGAGCTTTCCCTGCACCACCACCTTGATATCGTCTTTAAACATGTCCGGCATGGTGCCGCGATAATTGATCGCCACGCTCTTCGCCCGGTCGGTGACGGAAAATTCCGCCCCCAGCGAATCCGGCGCGAGCTTGATGGTGCCCGGCACCACCGTGCCCTCCATCCTGAACTCTTTCCCGCCGGCCATTTTTTGCGATTCGGAAACGGTGAGGTAATAGACGGACGTCTCCTTGATCCCCATATACATCAGATAGGCGACGGCGCCGATAATAACGAGGCCGCCCACTAAAAATTTTGTCTGGTTCTTTTTCATCCGCGATTCACCTTTTCAAAATGCCACATAGCCTGTGCCGCCCGGCGGTGCCGGGATTCGTGCCTGTGGAGGAGTACTATAACATCTATGCCGCCCAAGTTAAATATCCGCGGGGGGCTTTCCGGGGGTATTCACGCCTTTCGACGGCGCTGTTCCGGCATAAAACCTATCCGTTAGTTGTCATCGGAGGTCACTCCAATGATGAAATTAAACCCGGAATTGTACGTGGAATTGAACTGCGAAGTGTATGCGGCGATGTCCGACCCGCCCGTGGAGGTGAATTTCACCACTCCTTTCGAGGCGGTGGTCAACGCGGCGGGGCTGATACCGCCCGTGCCGTCCAATGTGGAAAAATTCCAGACCGCGTTGGGCCTAAGTACGTGCGAGGTGCTTCCCAGCAAAACGCCGTTGGCGGTGTAGAACGTGGCGGTGGCGGTGGCGGGCGCCCTGCCGTGGGTGCAGATGACGTTGAAGTACGTGGTCCAGCCGGAGGCGGCGTTATGGAACCAGAAACCCCGGTCGGCATGAGCATTGCCGCCGAATGCCAAAAAGGCGATAACCGCGAGGAGGGAAACATATTTATTGTGCATATCCATTTCCTCCTTAATGCCCGCCGTGCTGTGAAGATTCAACCGCCGAATCGAACGAATCATGAAGGCCGCTGTCATCGGCCCCGCCGTCATCCGATCCGTCATCGTTGGTCATGTTCACGATGAAGTTGAAGCCGGTGTTATACGTTATATTGAACTGCGAGGTGTACGCCGAAATCTTGCCGCCGGTGGCGGAGATGCTCACCGAACCGCGTACCGCAGCCGCCAAAATGGCGGGGGTCAAAGTGGCGGATCCGGTGGCGGAAGTGCTTACCGACCATAACCCGTTGGCCGGGATCGATTTCGAAATGGATCCCAGTTGAGCGCCGCTCATATCGTAAAACGTAAGGCGCGCCACCGCGGCGTGGGTATCGCTAAGATTGACAATGTTGAAGTAGGTAGTCCAATTCAATGTTGGGTTCTCATGCCAGATCCCGCGATCGGCCCAAGCCATCGGCGCATTGGTCAGCGCGATTAGGGTGACCAAAAATAGTACCGTCTTCTTCACGCCCGCTCCTTGTAATCGTCAAGCTTAGCCTAAGAATCGACTTCTTATGCCAGCGTGAACCCGTAATTTATTAGCAACCTTGGTGCCAAAATGTCACGCTTATTTATCAATAAATTGCGCTGCGCATACCGGAGCGGCTGTCCTCTATTCCCGGACAATCCCGATACATTTTTTCCATATGCGGCAAATGAATCCCCGCATCGGGTCTACTCGGTTCTATCGATACGGCTTGAGGTATCTTTTAACGGTAAATCCTGATGGCCGCTGATTAATACTTTGCCAGCGGACACGATATCCATCCTGGCAAAAAATGGCCCAAGTATGGCCCGCCCCAGGCCGCGTAAATAGTTTGGCACACGCCGGGAAACTTGTAATAATTGGGAACTCATGGCGCTGTGGGAGCATCTTGAACAGCCGTGGAATGCGGGCTCTTTAACCGGACGGAAAAAT
This sequence comes from Nitrospinales bacterium, assembly GCA_023248495.1. GTDB lineage: Bacteria > Nitrospinota_A > UBA7883 > JACRGQ01 > JACRGQ01 > JACRGQ01. Next base: position 26,116 of record JAHFEK010000020.1, on the reverse strand, counting down.
GTGGAAGATCGTAAGATTTACCTTTAAGGCCCTCGTCGGCCTTTTTGCCCTTATCGGTTTGGCGGTGGCGGGCGCTCTTTGCTGGATCGTCACGCTCTTTATCTGGCCGGACATCACATACCTCAAAATCGAGCCTCCTAAAAAAACAGCCTTCATGGAATTCCGCGAACGGCAGTGGAAAGATTTGAATAAACATTTGGACATGCATTACACGTGGGTGCCCCTCGCCAAGATCAGCCCGTTTGCGCAGGACGCGGTGCTGATATCCGAAGACGATAAGTTCTGGCAGCATTACGGATTCGACCTGACGGGCATACAGGAGGCGATGGAAAAAAACATGCGCTCCGGCAGGCTGAAGGCCGGGGGAAGCACCATCACCCAACAGTTGGCGAAGAACCTTTTTCTCTCGCCGGAAAAAACCGCCACGCGCAAACTGAAAGAGGCGATTTTAACCCTGCGGCTGGAACGCGAGCTGGGAAAGAAACGGATATTGGAGCTTTACCTGAACGTGGCGGAATGGGGACCGGGTATTTTCGGCATTGAGGAAGCGGCGCAACGCTATTACGGCAAACATGCCAGCCAACTGGTGCCGGAGGAGGCGTGCCGCCTAGCCGCCGTGCTGCCGAATCCGATACGGTTCTCCCCCATCAGCGATTCACGCTACCTGAAAAACCGCGCCAACGTCATCCTTAAGGTTATGCAAAAACGGGACCAGGGGCTTTCCATTTGGGAAGACCTGGCAAAAGACTCATCCCCGGAAGCGGAACTGGGAATTGAAGAATCCCCTTCGATTCCCACTCTCCCCCCCGAACCGGATGCCGGGGGATCCCCACCGGCGCCATGAAACGGCCGCCCATTATTCCCCGTAGGCACGGCAATTTTGCCGTGTGATCGGCCCGCGAGGGCCGACCCTGCCCTTCCCGGTGGATGCACCGATAAAACCCGGCGGCACAAGTTGCAAACGGATGGCCTACCGCCTACAATCGGGCAGTGCCGCAAATACGGGGAGAAACGGTGTTCATGACCGTCACGGAAATTGGCCGCCACGCCGCAACGGATCCTGAGGCTATTTTAAGGAGGAGAGTATGACGATAAAATTCAAATCGCTGGAAGACATGGAACAGTACCTGGCGCCATGCGTGCAGACCAAAGGAACGGTAAAAATTATCGACCGCGCGAAGCTGCGCGGCGAAGCCATCGACCGCCTCGTGTATAACGCGGTGTTTCACGAAAGCCAGGAACTGCGCGGCACGGCACGCGCGCTGATTAAAGAGATCGCGCTGGCGACCGGCGCCATACCCGCCTCCATACAGGGGCTGTACGAAGCGATGGGGCGCGGCGAGGTGAAAGGCTTCACCGTGCCGGCCGTCAACATCCGCGGCATGACCTACGACGTGGCGCGCGCGCTCATCCGCGCCGCGCAAAAAAACAACGCCCCCTCCTTCATCTTTGAAATCGCCAAATCCGAAATGGGCTACACCCTGCAGGAACCGGCCGAATACGCCGCCGTGCTTCTCGCCGCCGCTATCAAGGAAGGCTACGAAGGCCCCGTCTGCATACAGGGCGACCACTTTCAGTTCAACGCCAAAAACTTCAAGGCCGACCCGGCCAAGGAAGCGGACGGCATTAGAAAGCTCATCAAAAAAGCGGTGGCTGCCGGTTTTTACAACATCGACATCGACAGCTCCACCCTGGTGGAGATAGAACACGCCACGCTGGACGAACAGCAGCGCCACAACTACGAACAGGCCGCCGCCATGACCGCCTACATCCGCGAGGTCGAGCCTAAAGGAGTCACCGTCTCCGTCGGCGGCGAAATTGGCGAAGTGGGCGGCCACAACAGCACGGTGGAAGAACTCCGCGCCTACATGGACGGCTACAACCGCGTGCTGAAAAAGGGAATCAAGCCGATTTCAAAAATATCGGTGCAGACCGGCACCTCGCACGGCGGCGTGGTGCTGCCGGATGGTTCCATTGCCAAGGTAAAACTGGATTTCGACACGCTGGAGAAAATCAGCAAAGCGGCCCGCGCCGAATACGGCATGTCGGGCGCGGTGCAGCACGGCGCGTCCACCCTGCCGGATGACGCGTTCGACCACTTCCCCAAATGCACCGCCGCCGAGGTGCATCTTGCCACCGGCTTCCAGAACATGACATTCGACCACCCGCAGTTCCCCGCCGACCTCAAAAAAAAGATGGCGGATTGGCTGCATAAGGAATGTGCCGGCGAAAAGAAAGCGGGCGAGACGGAAGAACAGTTTATCTACAAAACGCGCAAAAAGGGTTACGGCCCATTGAAAATGGACCTGTGGACCATGGCGGACGGACCGCGCAACGCCATCGCCAAGGCGATAGAGGACAAGTTCGACTTCCTCTTCAAAAAACTCGGCGTGGTGAACACCAAACCGCATGTGGACAAATATGTGAAGCTGACCCCGGTTAAGCCGGATGTGCAAGCGGAGATAGCCGCCGCGGCCGACAGCAAAAAACCGGCGGTAAAAGACGATAACCCCCGCGCCGACTGACGGCCGGGAGACGCAATGTATTGTGTACATCGGCCCATCGGGCCGAGCTAACGTTTATTTTACGGAGGATCCTTAATGGCCAGCGAACACTCGTTCGATATCGTATCCAAGGTGAGCATACCCGAAGTGGTGAACGCCATCGACCAATCGATGCGCGAGATTAAAAACCGCTACGACTTCAAAGGCTCCATCAGCAACATTGAATTGAAAGAAAAAGACAACAAGATCGTCCTCACCTCGGATGACCATATGCGCATGAAAAGCGTGGTGGACATTCTGCAAGGGAAACTGGTGAAGCGGAACGTGCCGTTGAAAAACCTCGTCTACGGCAAAGTGGAAAACGCCGCCGGGGGAACCGCGCGGCAGGAAATCACCCTGCAACAGGGGCTCACCCCGGAGAAGGCGAAAGAAATCGTCAAGATGATCAAAGACACCAAGATGAAAGTGCAGGCGCAGATACGCGAAGGGGAAGTGCGCGTCACCGGCAAAGCGATAGACGACCTGCAAACCGCCATTCAGGCGCTCAAGCAGAAGGATTTCGACGTGGACCTGCAGTACCTCAACTACCGCTGAACCGCCGTGCGATGGCGCGGCGTTACTCGGTGAACGTTACGTCGTCGGCGGAGGGGGCGCCATCCGCCCCCAGCGAAAAGAGACTGAACTGATCCGGCCCAAGTTGATAGACATAATCGCGCCTCCACGGATCTTTCAATGAATCGCCGCCTATTATGCCGCTTCGGGCAAGCTCCAATAGGCTGCTGGGCATCTGGCCTTTTTGCAGATAATAGATGCCGACCGCTTCCCGAATTTCGGCAAGGTCGCTCCGTGCCTGCATCCCGGCGACGGCGCCGCACAAGGCGCGCCAGTTCGCCATCTGCAGCGGGTGCCAGTAGGACGCGCGGTGGAAAACGCCGAACGCGAGCAAGAGCATGGCAAAGGCGATGGCCACGTATCCGCCGGTGGCGGACTGCGCCCGGGGCTTTTCAAACGCCAGCACCTCGTTCGGCGTCATCTCCGCAACCACCTTCTTGTTCAACAGCGACAGGACGGTGTTCGACGCGTCGAAGCTCGAAAGATCCGCCATGTTCAATATAAGCTTAAGCTGGCGGGGACGGCCCATCACGGAAAGAATTTTCACCTCGTGGTCGGTTATCTCGACCCCGCGCGCGGAAAGGATGGCGAATTCCATCGTGTCGCGGAAATCGGGCGGCTCAACTTCGTTCTTCGCGGCGCGCTTTGCCTGCATTTCCTCTTCGCTTAAAATTGACCGGCGGAGGAATTTATCCGGTTTCGGCAGTTGTTTATCGATCATGCCGAATTCATCCGCAATGCGGCACCCTTCCATCAGCAGAAAATCGACATCCATCGGATTGATAAGTTGGCTGGGATACTCCACGCTTTTCATGGCGGTGAACGTGTACGTGCCGCGCTTATAGCGTAAAAGATCGAATAACGTATCGGTGACCTGCCGCCGCAGCGCCGCCGAGGCGGCCTCGGGCGGAATGACATTCGCCAATGAAGGCCAGAAATGTTCGGGTGTATCGGCATACTGCTCCAGCGATTTCCAAACCTCCGGCGTGACGTGGCGCGCCGTACAGAGCATGTCGCGCAGCCGGGTGAACCACCCGTTATCGCCGTATTGCGCGTACACCACGCTTCCCCCCAGGAATGAAACCAGGATGACGCGGTTCTCCCCTTTCACCTCCAGAAGGCCGGTTTTTGTTTCCGCCTTGATAATCGGGAGAATGTTGGTGATGCTGAAATCCTTTAAATTCCCCTGCATATCATTTCCTCCGCATCGAAAGCGGCACGGCCACGATGTAATACACCGCCATCGCTCCCAACAGGCCGGCATATGCCAAGCCCGGAGCGGGACGGTATCCCGCCAACAGCAGGGCGCCGCACCCAAGGAGGGACGTCCAGAATGCGGCGGAGAAAACCAGCAACACGGCGCCGCCCAGGTACGAGCCGTACCATACGTTGCCGAGGCCCGGCATGAGAAGATTAAGCATGTTTGACGTTTCCCGGCGGCCCGCCTGATAATGCAATATCTGGCGGACCTTGTTATCCTTTAGCCCGAAGATGCCGCTCTTTTTAGGGGAGCTCATCGCCACGCACTGGTTGCATTTCAACACCCCTTTAATGGCCTTGGAAAACATCGGCATAAAGGTGGCGCCGCACGAGGGGCAGATGATATGAACGCCGAACATCCCCCAAAGCGCGATGGCCGCGGCGAACGCGATGATATATCCCCCCGCCAGCATGAAGTGCCCCTCGCGCGTGGTATTCCACAGAAAAAAGGCCGAGGTCTTTTTAGCCAGCCCCTCCGCCGCGTCGTCCACCGACGATTCCACCGACGCTGGAAACTCCATAAACCCCAGCCGCACGCTCATCACTTTCGGGGCGAATTTATTCGCCTTGGCGGCGATCATTGCGTTGGCCCGGGGGCCGTCCAGCCGCGCGACGATATCCAGCTCGGTGTTTGATTCGGCGGTGCGAAACTGCTCCAGAAAAGCGGCGCCGAGGTTATAGTGCGCCTCAAACGAAGACGGAGCGAGGCCCAACGCGTTTTTATACATGATCTCCGCATCGCGGAATTCGCCGCGGTTGAAGTTCAGGTTGCCCGTCTCCACCAGCGCCGGAATGTTTTTGGGATCAAGCTGGATGGCGCGCTTAAGATAGCCATCCGCCGCGTCGTAACGCGCCAATCGGCGGTTCATCGCCCCCAGCATGAACATCAGGCGGGTGTCGGAGGGGTGTTTGGCCAAGGCGGCCTCCAGCACCTTGATGTCATCCGGTTCGAAGCCGCCGGTGATAAAACGGCTGGCCGCGCCCGCATCGCGCGCGGTCAACAGGGCGATCCCCTTCCCCGCCCGCGTGCCCGCAAGCGGCAACGCCGCGAAAAACACAAGAAACGCCAAAAGCACGGCCCTCCCCCCCCAATTCAGGTACCCGGCCAAAAGCAACGGCAAAGCCAAGGCCGCGGCGAACCAGCCAAGCCCCGCTGCCAGCGCAACCAGCAGTATCACCAACACGGCGGCGGCGGCCTTCGCGTCGGCATCCAACGGAAAAAGCCGCCGAATATCCCGTATCATCGGATAACGAAATGCGGCAGTGGCGGCGGCGGCAAAAGCGGCAAAGGCCATGATGACGGAAAACACCATCAACGCGATCAGGTTATAGCCCACGGCGCGCTTGGTCAGCGGATCGGCAAAGTATGCGCCAATCGCGTTCACCAGCGGATCGAACCATCCGCCGTAATCGGCGGCGGCCGCCGCGAAATTGCGCTCGGCGAGGGATGCCCACGCACGCGCGGAATTCGGCGAGATGTCGGCCGCGATCCGCGCGGCGGCCACGGCTTCGGCTTGCTTTCCTTCACGCGCCAACGTGTACGAGCGTGCAAGAAAATAATCCGAGACGAAGTATAAGTTCTGGGCCGACAACCGGCCTTTCCACTCGCGCAGCGCCGTAAGCCTCAGCTCGGTGTCGGCTCCATTGCCGGTGGTGACCGCCGCATCCAATTGACGGACGGACTCGGCCAGTTCGGGCAAAGAGGCGAATCCCCCTTCCGTCACCGCGGTCACCGGCATCTGTCCGGCGGCGAACGCGGTGGCATGGAACAAGACCGCGGCCATGAAAAAAAGAATCAGCCGCCGCATATGTCAGTCTTCAAAAAGCTGATCAAGCTTTTCCTGTAAAGAAACATTGTATTCCTCGCCCAGCGGCTCGGTGTCGTCCTTTGGTTTCATTGCTTGCTGGCGTTCCGCCACATCCAGCAACTTGGCCACTTTGTCGCCCAATTCCTTGAGGTACAGCGCAACCATGCCGGCGGTGGTCTTTTCATCGAACAGTACGACCAGCATGGAGCGGCGTCCCACCAGCGTGACATTGATCTGCCCCTTGGCCCCCTTGTGCGACATCGTATTAAATTCCGACTCGCCCAACACCTTGGCCAATTCGCGCGTGGCGGAGAAGCTGCCCGCCACGAGCGCGGATAGCGCCTCGGGATTCACCCCGGCGGTGTCCCCCATTTGGGTCACCGCATGCCCTTCCTTGTCGATAAAGTAAATGCTTTTCGCCTTCGACAGGCGAAGGAAGTCCTTCAAGAGGGTATCGACCTGATCGATGGTCTCCTTGTAGAAAATCAGCCGCCGGGATCGTAAATTCTCATCGGTGGTCATTGCTATAGTTTATCCTGAAATATTTCGATTTTCGCGTCTTTTCTCAAGGCGGCAAACAGGTCGTCGAGCATTTTCTTCTTCTTCTTGTTTTTAAGTATTTGGGTTATCCGCTCCTGGTGTTTTTCCATCCCGCCCGGAAACGCCTGCTGATGCGAATCGAAATACGCCTGGGCTTCCGCTGGAGCGATAGCCAATTCGGCGGCCACATCTCCGTATTTGGCTTTAAGCATCGTCGATATGACGATATTCTTCACCGCCTCGTTCTTCACCGCGTCCATCGTGAGGTGGCGCGAGACAAGCCATTGGTTGAACTTTTCCATCGACCCGAACTTCCGGGCGAACGACACCACCTGCGCCTCGATCTGTTTCTTGTCAATGACGGTGGCGCTTTTCTTGGCTTCCTGCATCAGGAGCATCTGGTTGATAAGGCCGTCGAGCTGGGCCAATTCATCTTCGCGTGAAAACCGCTTGAAGTCCTCCACCTCGCCGGACGCGGCGAGGCGGTACTGCGTCTGGCAGTAGTTCACAAAATAATTACGGGACACCTTGCCGCCGTTCACCGACGCCACGGCCACTTCCTCTTTTTTCGGGGCTGCGGCGGCCGCGGCCGCGGGCGACGATCCTGAAATTTCATTCCCCTTGGAGTTGATATGGTCGAGCACCAGCTTGGCCGCCACTTTCAGCGTCTGCATGACCCCGTCGCCGCGGGCCGCCACCGCCTCGGTGGTCACCGCCTTGGTCCAGTTGATATGCTCTTCCAGCCAGGGGATGTCCGCCGCGTCCGGCAAATCACGCTTGTTCCACTGAATGACCAGCGGAAATTTTTTCATATCGATGCCGTACTCCTTGAGGCTCGACTCAAGATCCTTCAACGCTTCGATATTCTCTTCCAGTTTTTTCTTTTGTGAATCGGCCACGAACACCACGCCATCGGCCCCTTGCAGTACCAGCTTGCGGGTGCTGGCGTAATAGACCTGGCCCGGCACGGTATAAAGCTGGAATTTTGTGTTCATCCCCTTTACCTGCCCAAGGTCAAGCGGCAGAAAGTCGAAAAAGAGGGTTCGATCCCCTTCCGTGGCGATGGCGATAAGGTCTCCCTTGCTTTCTTTTGGGGCCTTTTGGTGAATTACCTGCAGGTTGGTGGTCTTGCCGCTCATGCCAGGACCATAAAAGACGATCTTGCAGCTTATTTCCCGGCGGGCAAAATTTATTTGAACCACAGGGGGATTCTACCCCAAATTAGCGTGTTTTTTTATCCCGTTTGCGGCCTGGAAGATTTCCCCGTTGATGGCCGCCGAATCGGCCCCCGCGGACAACGCCGCCACGAAGAGGCCCCGCCCCAGATCGCAGATAATAAGCGACCCGCTCTGGGAGGTCATTTGATACCGGTTCGCGCGATTAAACTTAAAGTCCTCCATGGCGTTCGAGACCGCCAGATGGACGGATGAAACAAGCGCCGCCACCTCATGCGCGTTGAACTGCTCCCCCAAGGCGGTTTCCACCACAATGCCGTCATGCCCGCAAATAAGCGATCCCGTCACCCCTTCGTTACGGTTGAATTTTTCGAGGATGGCCTTCAACTGACTCATTCCGCCAATGCCTCTACATACCGGTTGATACGCGCTTCCACCGCCTTCAGGTCGGCCTCGGGATCCAACACCAGCGCCAGAAGGCCATAAAACACATTAACAATAATGACATTGCCGGCGGGGGTAAGCAGCGTTCCGCGCTGAAGCGTTCCAAGCCCCGATTTCCGCATGCAAAGCCGCGAGGCCGTATATATGTTCGACACGTTTGTGGCGAGGTTGGCAAACCCGGCGGCGTCCCCCTTCAGCACGCTTTTTATCTCCACCCCGGAATGGTCGATCAGATGGATCCCCCGTACCCCCTCAAGGCGTGAAAAAATGGAGAACCGGGTGATGAGGTTTTCGTATTCGGCCTCGCTTCCCCCCTGAAGCCCCTCGATGCTCTCCTTAGCCATTGCCTCCTGGCCGAATTCTTCCGTTTCCGCCGCCGCGGGCGGGGGTTCCTTTTCGTCCGGGGCCGCCTCGGGTTTTGCCGGATTCTTCATCTTTTGAACCGCGGCCTTTAATTCCAACGCGCGGGCGTCGGACGGGCTCATTTTCAAAATGGCGGACAGCTTTTCATCGGCGCGGATCCATGCCCGTCCTTTGTAGTAGATCCGCGCCGCCAGCAGATTCGCCATATAGTGCCGCGGATTCTGCTTGAGAAGCTTTTCAAAGCAGACGAGAGCCGCCTTGAGATGTTCGGGATTTTTTGCCTGGTTAAAGCAATCGATCCTCACCTCGCCGTAGATGAACAGCAAATCCATGGAATCGGGAAACGCCTGCAACCCCTTGGCGCAGGCCTCAAGCGCGCCTTTCAGGTCGGCCTCTTTACGCAGCCCCCTGATGCCCGCCACCCATTCCACCGCGCTTGCCGGCGCTTTCCCATCAGCCATGCATCTCCTTCGTTCCCGTGAAGAACCATTTGCTAAACGACAACGGATAGAACTATATTTACTTCAGTCTATTTGTATTGATAGGGGAGAGTCAAACCGTGGCGAGCGAACTGGAATTTTCCCTGATAGGGCGCTACAAGGTTCTTGAGAAACTTGGACAGGGCGCGATGGGGGTGGTGTACCTCGGCCTGGACGAACTGATCGACCGCAAAGTCGCCATCAAAATGCTCCGTCTGGACAAAATTAAATCCGACGCCGAGCGCAAAAAGGCGTATGACCTCATTTTCCAGGAAGCCCGCATCATCGGCAAACTCGCCCACAGCCACATCACCGCCATTTACGACATGGGGGTGCAGGATACCAGCCCCTATCTCGTGATGGAATTCGTGGAAGGGGAAAACATCGCCTCCGCGATCAAGGCGCAAACGCCGATGAGCGTGGCCGAAAAACTCAAGATGGTGGCGATGGCGGCGCGCGCACTGCACTACGCCCACCAACGCGGCATCCTGCACCGCGACATAAAACCGGCCAATATCATGATCCTGCCCAATCGCGCGCCGAAGATCATGGATTTCGGCATCTCACGCTTGAAGGACGCCGCCGCCGAAGCCTGGGGCGCCGGATCGGGTGAAGAAGAAGGCATCATCCTCGGCACGCCCAACTACATGTCGCCGGAACAAATACGCGGCAAAGAACTGGATCAGCGCAGCGACCTTTTCTCGCTGGCCATCCTCACTTATGAATGGCTGTCCGGCCGCAAGCCGTTCTCGGGGCCGGATCTCAAGGATCTGCTGAAGTCGATTTTAAAGGGAACGCCCGAACCGCTCGCAAAACTCGTCAGCGGAGCCGACAACGATCTGGACACCATCATCTATAAGGCGCTGGAAAAAGAACGGGAAAACCGGTACCGCACCACCGAGGAATTCTCCGAGGCAATCGAACTTTACCTGAACAAGCAGGAGATGAAATCCGCCTCGCAGTCCACGGCTATCTTCCCCTATGACAAAAAAAAGGTCGTGGAGCAACTGCGGAAAAATTATTTCTTCTTCGCCGACTTTTCCGACGAGGAGCTGTTCTCCATTTTCAAGATGAGCGGCAAGGAACGGTACGCCGCGGGCGAGGCGGTCATTCAGGAGGGAACCTCCGGCACGAAAATGTACATCCTCGTCAGCGGCCACGTGAAAGTGGTGAAAGACGTCAACGGCAAGGAAATCGAATTCAAGCGGCTGGGCGAAGGGGACTGCTTCGGCGAACTGGCCATCATCGACAAGATGCCCCGCTCCGCCTCGGTGATTGCGGTGGAACCGACGGTCGTCATCGCCATCAACGAGGTGGTGTTGCGCACCTCCGACCCGGCGCTCTGCCTAAAGCTTTATAAAAACCTTGCGGCGATCATTTCGGAAAAGCTGCGCTGGAGCGATGCGCGGGTGCTCGATCTCCTCTCCAGCCAGCCCGAAGGCACCACCCAGAAGATTTAAACGGCCCGGGCTACGCTTCGGCTTTTTTAACGTCGATGCCGAGCTTTTTGACTTTGTACCAGATGCTCCGCTCGGTGATACCCAACTCGTCCGCCGTTTTGTTCTGCTTCCAACGGTTGCGTTCCAGCGCGTCAAGCAGAATGCGGCGCTCGAATTCAGCCACGCGGTCGTCGATGTTTTTCCCATTGCCGGTTGCGGGTGGCTGCCCGTCATCCTCCGGCGGCATCGCCGCCGCGCTGGCGGATACTGGCATTGTTGGCACCATATAGCTGTCCGTCACATCGGCAATGTTGATCGACCCGCCGTCGCTCACCCCAACGGCCCGTTCGATCACGTTTTCCAGTTCGCGGATGTTGCCGGGCCACGGACGCTCCACCAGCCAATCCATCGCGCGCGGCTCCACGTCCTTCACGGGCATCCCGTTCTCGCCGCAATATTTTTTCACAAAATGTTCCGCCAGTAGCGGGATGTCCGCCTTTCGGCGCGCCAGCGGCGGCACATGGATGTGGAACACGTTTAGACGGTAAAAGAGGTCCTCGCGGAATTTCTTGTCAGCCACCGCCCGCGCTATATCGATATTGGTGGCGGCGATAACGCGCACGTCTATCTTCTTCGGCCGTACGCTGCCGATGCGGTCCACCTCCCGCTCCTGCAGCACGCGCAGCAACTTCACCTGCATGGCGGCCGGCATCTCGCCGATTTCGTCCAGAAAGATGGTGCCACCGTCGGCCATCTCGAATTTGCCGGGGCGTTGCGCCACGCCGGTGGCGGTGTTTTTTTCGATGCCGAACAGCTCGGCCTCCAGCATCGATTCCGGAATGGCGGCGCAATGCACCTTCACGAACGGCCCCGAGGCGCGGCTGCTGTTGTAGTGCGCGGCGCGGGCGATCAGCTCTTTGCCGGTGCCGCTTTCGCCGGTGATGAGAATGGTGCTCTTAGTCCGCACCGCCTTGTCCAGCACGGCGAAGACCTCTTCCAGCGCGCCGGAGCGGCCTATCACGTTTTCGAACCGGTAGCGGACGTTCAACTCTTCCTTCAGCCGCCGGTTCTCTTCCTTCAAGGCTATCCCTTCGGCGACTTTATCAACGATGCTATACAGCTCATCCGGTTGTATTGGCTTGGTGAGGTAGTGGTAGGCGCCAGCTTTTATCGCTTCCACCGCGTCATTCACATCGCGGCTGGCGGTGAGAATTATCACCGGCAACGCGGGATCGCGCTCATGCAGCCGTTTCATCAGCTCCACGCCGGTGCCGTCCGGCATGTAGAAATCGACGATGGCCATGTGCGGCTTGATAGTCTCAAACTTGGCCAGCGCGTCCGCCCCTGAAAGATGGGGATGCACCTCGTGCCGGCGCAGCGCCAACAGTTCCTCGACCGCCTTCAATATATTGATGTCGTCGTCGACCGTGATTATTCGTACACCCATTGGGGAATATTCTATATTAAAAAGATATTTGTACGCCGAAAAGTTTGGCGGCGGCCCACCGCTTCCTAGTACAATAGGCGGAACATGAAACAACGTATAAATCTCCAACGTCAGTCGGCGCCCTCGGCCCCGAACCGATGACCGCCTACCGCTCCGGCTACTGCTGCATACTGGGACGCCCCAACGCCGGCAAGAGCACCCTGCTCAACCGCTTCTGCGGCGAAAAGGTGGCCATCGTCACCGATAAGCCGCAGACCACCCGCGACATGATCACCGCCATGAAGACCACCCCGGAGGCCCAGATCATCTTCCTCGACACCCCGGGGCTGCACGAAAGTCCCAAGGAACTGAACATCATCATGCAGGCCGCCGCCAAAAACGCCGCCGAATCGGCCGACATGTTGCTCGTGATTTTCGACCCGCGCGACAAATCGGCCCGCGAAGACCTGCATCTCGCCCGGCAACTGGCGGGCGGCGGAAAGCCGGTCATCGCCGCCATCAACAAAATCGACCTCGTGAACAAGGTCATGCTGCTGCCGGTAATGCAGATGCTGGCGGACGAGGGGGTTGCGGAGATCTATCCCATCTCGGCAAAAACAGGCGAGGGGGTGGAAGAACTCGAGCGGGGCATAGCGGCCTGCCTGCCGGAGGGGCCGATGCTGTTCCCCGAAGACCAGCTCACCGACCAAAACGAGCGGTTCCTCGCCTCCGAAATAATCCGCGAGAAGCTTTTTCTCTACACCCACAAGGAGATTCCCTACTCATCCGCGGTGATCGTGGAGGAATACAAGGAACGCAACGAAAACCTGAATGCCGTGCGCGCCGTCATCTATGTGGAACGCGATTCGCAGCGCGGCATCGTGATCGGCCAGGGCGGTCAGATGATAAAGCAGATCGGCCAAGCGGCGCGCGAAGAGCTGGAGCAGCGCTTTGGAAAAAAATATTTCCTCGAGCTAAACGTAAAAACCCGCAAAGACTGGACCAAGGACGAAAAATTCCTCAAGGAAATCGAACGCCAGTATAAAGGATAGGCCGTGCCGCTCTTCAATGACGAAGCGATAACCCTGCGCCATTTCGATTTCGGCGAAGCGGACCGTATCGTCAGTTTTTTCGGCAAAAAGCACGGCAAGGTACGCATCGTCGCCAAGGGGTGCCGCAAGCTGAAAAGCCGCTTCGCCGGGCGGCTGGAGCCGTTTCATACCGTCGACATCGTTTACTTTGGACGGGAACACGCCAGCCTCTTCAAGCTCTCCGGCGTGGATATGAAAGAAATGCGCCCGGCCGCGGGGGAAGGACTGGAACGGTACGCCCGTGCCTGTTATACCATGGAGCTGATGGAAGCCGGTCTGCGCGAGGGGGATCCGAATCCGAAGGCGTGGATGGCCGCCGAAGCGACGCTCAACCTCATTACGAAGGAAACACGCGCGGCGGAATTGGACTGGATTGTGCGTTTTTTCGACGTGAAGTTTTTGAGCCACATCGGCTACACCCCCACGCTCGACCGCTGCGTCGCCTGCCGCGGCCCGCTGCCGGATACTCCGCAGGCGCTGTTCGACGCTGAAAAAGGGGGCCTTACCTGCCCGCGCTGCAAACATAAAAGCATGGGCCTCATCCCGCTCTCGGCGGGGGCGGCCAAGTTTTTGGCCAAAATACTTACCACCACGTTTGGCGACGCGGTGCGGCTGAAACCCTCCCCTCAAATTTTGGGCGAGATCGTCCGCTGCATCACCGCGTTCCGCAACCAACGGTTGCACGCAAAATTTAATAGCGAAAAATTCTTTTCCGCCGCTAATATGGCGTATATGGGAGAGCTATGAAAAAAATACAGGCAATCATAAAACCCCTGAAGCTGGACGATGTGAAAGATAAGCTGAACGAAATCGGTATCGGCGGCCTCACCGTCAGCGAAGTGAAGGGGGTGGGCAAACAGGGCGGTAAAGGGGGTCTCTTCGTCACTGCCCCTTCCACGGCGGGACTTCCCAAAGTCTGTCTTGAGATCGTTGTCGAGGACAACCGCGTGGAAGAAGTGATCGCCGCCATTTTGCAATCGGGAAGCGCCGGCCGCGTGGGGGATGGCAAGATATTCGTCACCGCCCTGGAGGATGTAATCCGCGTCCGCACCGGCGAACACGGGTCATCGGCGATTTAGCCCGTGTCATTCTGAAGAAGCGAGCGGCCAGGGAATCCCTTTTGATGTCGTCCTAAGCCGCAGGCGGAGAATCTCTTTCCGGAAAGGGATACTTCAGCCGCCGGCACTCCTTCAGGATGACGGCTATATTTCTACCAAGAGTTTTCCGGCATCGGCAGACCATACCGCACATGAGCCATGTAATAGATCTCAAATGCCGCTTTCATGTAATGAAAGATTTTTCCCTTCTTGTGGGCAAGCCGGTTGCGCGGCGGCTGAAGCGGACTGGCCCCAACTAAAAACGCCGTGTTGCCCGCATCGGCGATGCAGAGCACGCCAAAATCGCCGCCGCGCACTTTTTCCCCGCCCCCAATATCAGCGGCGATGTTGTGGGCGGCGCGCAAGGCCATCGTTTCGGTCATCTGCCCCGTCTTCGGCACCCCCACCGGCACCGGCGTCGCTTCCTTTGGTGGAATGGCAAGCGCCACGCCCACGGCGTAAATGTTCGGATACCGGGGGTTTGCCAAATACCCGTTCGCCAAAAGGAACCCGCGCGGATTTGCCAACCCCTCTTCCCCCATGTACGCGTGGCTGCCGTAAAACGGCGGCGTAATGAGGGAGAAATCGGAGACGAGGGTTCTTCCCCCTTCCAGTTCGACACCTTCCGGCGTCACCGCGGCAAGACGGGCGTTGGTGATGCATTCAATATCCCGGTCGGCGAATTCGTCCTCCAGCATGCGGCGCATCGCCCCAAATCCCCCAACACCGAAATGCCCCGCGTATGGCTCGTTGGTGAACAGCGAAATCGAAAATTTTCCGCGAAGCTTTTTCCGTCGCAACACGGTATCGATCATAAATGCCATTTCATACGCCGGCCCCAGACAAGAGGCTCCTTGAGCATTTCCCACCACGATAGAGCCGTCACCGCGAGCGTAGAGTTTCTCCAACGCGCGCCGCACCGCCAACGCATGTTCCACCGTGAACAGGGCGTGGCTGTGCCCTTCATCGGGGCCAAGCCCCGGAACCGCCGCGAAATCCAGTTCGGATCCGGTCGCAGCCACAAGGTAGTCGTAATCGTATGTGCCGCTCTCCCCGATTGCGCGGCAAGCGGCAGGTTCCAACCTGGTAATCGTGTCTTGCGTATGGGAGATGCCCGCCTTGCGCAGCCGCTCCGCCACCGGATGCTGGATCGTGGACGGCTCGCGCCAGCCCATCGCCACCCACGGTAACGACGGCGTGAACGTGAACATCGGGTCGGCGGAAACGACCGTGATCCCGTGCTCCCCGCCCAGCAATTTCCGCAAGCGTATCGCGGCGTTGAAGCCGCCGAACGAAGAGCCTAGCACTAGAATGCGCTTGCCCATTAAAACGTCACCACCTTGTCGGAATCCATAACCCAGTCATGCAAAATCTGCATGGAGCCGGGCCGTACCGCGTCGATCATCTCTCCCGTGCCGATGCCGCACCGGTCGATGCAGGTCTTACAGTAGCGGATTTCCGCGCCGCCGGCGGCTTCTTCCGTGAGCATCGCCGCGAGATTGAAATAACCCTCCGGTGGATTGAGGCCGTTCCGGGCGGCGTCCACCCCCGCATTGATAAGAAAGATGCGCGTCTGGCCGCCCTTCTCCCGCGCGGTGGCGGCGAGGCGGATGGCGTTCCACGCGGCGTCCGAGCCGCCATACGGCGGCGAACTGATGATGACAAGAAGCGACTTGACCATGCACACCCTCCCTTTTTGAACGGACATTACTTGCTGTCAAAAGATAACAAAGCTGACAATAAAATGTCAAGTATGTCCTGCCGCGCATAAAAACGGAGACGGCCCTCTACCGCTTTTTTCCGCCTTTCGGCGGGATGAAGCACTTGGGGCCGATGTCCTTTCCCTGATGCATTTTCATGGAACGGTTCTTCCGATAGGTGAGATGGATGGGACACCCCTGACAGGTGCGGGCATCCGCTTCACCCGAACCCTTTATCGCCTCCCAGCATTTTTGCCGGTAGTTGCCGTAGGCGGGACATGCCGGCTGGTTGCACTGCTTGATCTCCCAGCAGGGGGCCATCATGTAAAGCAGTTTGAGACCATTGATGGTCATGCCCGCCTCGTCGAGATAAAATTTTATGTTCTTGATGAATTGGATGTCATTGTTGGAATAGCGCCGCTGCCCGCCCGCGCGCGCCGGTTTTATGAATCCGGCCTTCTCGTATTCGCGCAACATGCGCGGCGTCGTATCGGTGAGGGAAGCGGCCACCGCCATGGCGTAAAGCGGTTTGGCGCTGTCAATATCGATTGCCATAGCCTCAATAATAACGCAAGGAAGGGGCGGATGCATTCTTCCGTGTAGCACGGAATTTTTTCAACGGCGGCCGGGGCCGCTGTCCGCGCCACCGTGTCCTCAGGAAAAAACGAGGCGCGGGCTATTTTTTCTGGCGGGCCGCTTCGCCGATGAAGTAGGCGACCATCCAATCCTGCACTTCCGGGCTGATCAGGACGTAGCGGGTGATGCAGCGGAAGACCTGCTTTCCCTTCAATTCATCCGGCAGATTGCGGACCACCTCGGCCACGGCCTGCACCGGCTCTTTGCCGTGCGGCATGGTGATTTCGATATAGAGAAAATATCCCGGCGGGATGTCCTTGGCAATTTTGAAAGCGCAGCCGCCGCCGGAAAAATCCACCCCCACCCCGTTGGAAAGCGGGGACATCTGGTACCGCCCGTCCTCCTGCCGAACCGCCACGCGGTAGCGAATCATCAACGGCATCTCGACCCGGAAATCCGACCGCTTGCTGGCCCCCTTCGGGCCGGGGGCGGGCGCGGCGCTCATTTTTTCTCCGATGCCATAATGATGATCTCAACGCGGCGGTTCTTGGAGCGGTTTTCGGGGGTGACCGGGAACCGCGGCTTGAACTCGCCGTAGCCCGACACGATGAACCGTTTCGGATCGATCTTCTTTTCCTGAACGAAATACTTCACCACCGCCGCGGCGCGCGCGGTGGAAAGCTCCCAGTTGCTGGGAAACATCGCGGTGCTTGTCGGAATATCATCCGTGTGCCCTTCCACCAGCACAGTGTTCGGCACGGTGACGAGGATTTCGGCCACCTTATCCAGAAACAACCGGGTATCGGGCAAAAGCTCGGCGGTGCCGGAAGGGAAGAAAAAATCGCCGCGCGAAAAGAGCACGACGCCGCGGGAATCGGAGGTGAGGTCGATGTCGTTAACGAGGTTGTTGTCCGAGATAAGCGACTTCATATGTTTTTTAACCATCGCTTCCGGATCCTCGGCGCCGACCACCGCCTTTTTGGCCCCCCCTTTGGCGCCGCCGTACCCCTGCATCATGTCGTTAAGTTTTTTCTGATCCGGCTTGGAAATAGCGAACAGCATAACGAAGAAGGTGAGCAGCAACGTCAGAAGATCGCTGAGGGATAGAAGCCAGCGCGCCTCATCCATCGCTTCGCCGGAAGCTTCCTCCCGGATGCTGGCGAGAACCGATGGCCGCACCTTCGGCTTGGGGCCGGGCGCCCGGCGTTCCTCTAGCATACGTCCCCCTTAATTACGCTGTTGGCGTCCGTTGACGTTTCAGGTACTCATCATATACCTTCACCCTTTGCTGCGGCGCGAGGTACGAGTTGAGTTTCCGCTCGATGATGCGGGGGTTTACCCCGGCCTGCAACATCAATATTCCTTCAATGGCAACTTGAGTGCTGAGGTGCTCCTCGTCCGTCTTCACATGCAGTTTTTCGGCAATCGGCGAAAAAAAGAGGTTCGACGAGAGGATGCCGTAGAACGTGGTCATCAGGGCCACCGCCATGCCACGGGCAAGAACCTCGGTCGTGCTCGACCCGCTGGCGGCCGCGCTGGCCAGACCCAGCAACATCTGCACGAGGCCGATAACCGTTCCCATCAACCCAAAGGCGGGAGCCAGTTTGCCGGCGGTGCGGAAAATGTGCTCCCCTTTTTTATGGCGCATCTGCACAAAATCCAGTTCGGTCTCCAGCACGTCGCGGATAAGATGCCCGGGATGGCCGTCGATCACCATCTCAAGCCCCTGCTTTATGTAGCGGTTTTCGATCCGCTTCATGTCCTCTTCAAGTGAAAGGAGCGACTGTTGACGCGCCTTGAAAGAAAGACGGACGAAAAGGGCGATGATGGCTCCCGGCCCCGCGTCATCCGCCAGGAAAATCTGGCGCAGTACGCCGGCGACGCGCATGATCTGCGGCAGCGGAAAACAAATAAACAGCGCCGCGGAGGTGCCGCCCACCACGATCAGGAAAGCCGGAAGATCCCAGAACTGCGCAATCCCCACTTCCCAGCTCATGGCGACAAGCACCACGCTAATGCCCGCGATGAACGCAAATAAAGTACTCACATGCCTCCCGTCATTTTACCGCTTAAATATACCCCATGCCGATCTCCGCGTACTTCTCGTCGCCGGAGGCGGGTTTATAGTAAAAAGATACCCTTTCCTGTTCACGGTCCAGCCGCAACACCGCGGTTGCCATCTTGATGATAGTGCCCGGATGGGCAATTTTCGCCACGGTGACTTTTGCCTTGGCATAAAACCCGCCGGTATCCTCCCCGGCGGCGCCGGCCAGCTCTTTCCGTTCCTGCTCCAACCGCGACTGCACCTTCATATACGACATGATGGAAGAGCCGAACTTGTTCAGATCCTCTTTTTTATCGTCGCTGAGCGATGGGCCCTGCTGGCGCATCGCCTCGGCGGCGGTAAAAAGCGAAGTGGGCAGATCAGACGCGTCAAAGCGCACCATCCCCCCCAACTGCTTCGACACATGCTGCGCCATCCCGGCCACCGTGGCCAGTTCTTTTTCCAACTTTTGAACCGAGTCGTTCGCCTCTTCAATAGCTATCAGTTGAAAAGGGTTGCCCCCCACCTCGAGTTCGGTGACCACCGCCGCCTCGGAGCCGATGCGGTTCACCTCGACCCCTTCGCGCGCTATCACCTTGCCGCCGACCAAAAAGCCGTTGCCACGCACCACCAGCTTTTTTCCGCAAAGAATGTTGGCGTTCATGATACTGCCGTCCACCACGATATTCCCATGCGCCTCAAGCGTTCCCTGCTGCACAAACTGACAGTAGAGATCCTTGCCGGCGGCAAGTTTTCCCTTTTCGCCGCCGGAAAAGCCGCCTTTGGCCACGATGCTGCCGGCCGCCGTGATGTTGGCGTCATCGATGAGGCCCCGTACTTCCACGTCGCCGCCGGAAATGATGGTCACCCCTTGGCTGAGGGAACCGTGCACCAACACCGACCCGGCGGTTTCCACCCCGCCGGTACGGCTGTTTATGTCGCGGGTCACTTCGTAGATGCCGGCAACCTTGAGCTTTTTTTCCGTGGCGGAGACAAACCCTTTTTTCAAGGCCGTCAGCATGGGGTACTCCCCTTGTGAAAGGGCCATCCCCTCGCCAGCCACCTCCCGCGCCGTGATCCCCGCGGGCAATTGCCACTTCACCGCGGAACGGAATTCATCCGGGATTTCCTTCCCCTCTTCCACATAAATACCAATTGGCTGCTGCGCTTCGACGGAAATCGGCAAAGGAATAATGGCGCTCAACGGATCGGTTGGCCCGGCCGCCTTGATATGCTCCGGCGGCAACGTGAGAACCAAAATGTTCGGCATCTATCAAAATCCCCTGTTATTTCAGCCAATAAAGCGGCATTCCTGCCTTATCGGCAATATGTTTCGTTTCTTCAGTGTAATGTTTTTACATCATCTGTCACGAAGTGATATTTTAAACGAAAATAGTTTGATTTCATAGCATTTGCATGTGAAGGGAGCCTTCCTTTAATTCGCCCGAAACCCACGATGCCGCAGGTACCGAAGCGCCTAGGCGGAGTCCGCCACCTACTGTAGCAGCGCTTCGGAGAAAAGGGCGGGATCGAATGGCTGCAAGTCGTCGACCGCTTCCCCCACGCCGATGTAGCGAACCGGTATTTTGGTTTCGTTCACGATGCCGATCACGGCCCCCCCTTTCGAGGTGCCATCCAGCTTGGTGATGACAATGCCGGTGAGCGGCACGCTCCTATTGAATTCCTTCACCTGATTGATGGCGTTCTGCCCGGTGGACCCGTCCACCACCAGCAGCGTTTCGTGCGGCGCGCCGGGAAGCTCGCGGTCGATGATGCGGCGTATTTTCTTCATCTCCTCCATGAGGTTGTTGCGCGTATGCAACCGGCCGGCGGTATCGATGATGACGACATCCTTCCCGCGCGCGATGCCGGCCTTCATGGCGTCGAACGCCACCGCCGACGGGTCGGCGCCCGCCGCGTGGCGCACCAGTTCCGCGCCGGTCCGTTTGCCCCATTCGGCCAGTTGCTCGATGGCGGCGGCGCGAAAGGTATCCGCCCCCGCCAGCAACACGCTTTTCCCCTCGGCGGCGAAGATGGCGGACAGCTTTCCGATGGTGGTGGTCTTGCCCGCGCCGTTCACGCCGATCATCAATATCACGTGGGGCTTGGCCCCGAACGCCCCGGCGGGCGGCACGGTCATCATCGCCTGTATCCGCTGCGCCAGAAAGGGGCGCACCTCGGCGGCGGCGGTCAGTTCCTTCCGTTTTACCGCGGCCTTCAATTGGGCGATCAGTTCCATCGTGGTCGGCATGCCGGTATCGGCGGCGATGAGGGCATATTCCAGCTCTTCCAGCAACGCGTCGTCCAGATGCATCCGGCCCGTGACGGCGGCGATTTTCCCCACGAGCGTGTCGTGGGTTTTCGCCAGCCCCTTTTTGAGCCGCGTGAAAAAACCTTCTTTTGTATCAGCCATGATTTGAACAGTGTAGCCGTAAGCGGGCCGGGGATGAAAGAGGCATGACGCTTTTTTTCCGCACCGCTATTCTTCGCGGTGACGGGGGATACTCTGTGTTAAGATAACCAAAATTTAATGGCAGACGCTAAAAGGGGGTATTGAGGTGCGGCGTTCGCGCAATTGGATACCGGCGGCGATAGCCGCGGCGATGTGTTTGCTGCCGCCCCACGGCGCACACGGGGAAAACCTTTCGATATCCGGCGCGCAATCCAACCCGCCCGTCACCCTGCAACAGGCCCCCACCCTTCCAGCCCCGCCAGCGGGCGCAACCCCGGGTATTTCGCGCCAGCAGATCGAGCGCGAAAGCGGCGCCGCCGTAAGCCCCGCTGCCGACACGCGGCGAACGGCCGAAAGCGGGCAATCCATGGCGCTTAACTTTGAATCCGCCCCGATACGCGAAGTAATCAAAAACATCTGCGAACTGCTGAACATGAATTACATCATCGAGCAGGACATCAAGGGGTTTGTCACCATCCGCACGCTCAACAAGATACCGGTGGCGGGCGCGCTGGATCTCCTTGACCAACTGCTGATCCTCAACGGCATCACCCGCGTGAAAATCGGCAACTACTGGCGCTTTCTCCCCGCGGCTGCGGCCATCAAGGAGCCGCTGCAGGTCTACAAGGATCCCGCGCCCAACGAATTCGCCGCGCGCGACCGGTACGCCATACAAATACTCACCTTCAATTACGTGGGGGCCGACCAGTTGCTCGAGCTTGTCAAGCCCTTCCTCTCCAAGGACGCGTCCGCCACGGTGCTCCCGCGCCAGAACATGCTGCTGCTGGTGGAGCGCGGCACCAAACTGCCGGAGATCGAAAGCCTGGCCCGCGCCATCGATGTCGATTCGCTGGACACCATGCAGGTGAAGCTCTTCGACCTGAAAAACGCCGGGGCGTTCGAGGTGGCGCAGGAGTTGACCGCCGTATACGCCACGATGGGGTACGTGAAACCGCCCCCCGCGCAGGGAATCGTCTTCCTGCCGCTTGACCGGCTGAACAGCATACTGATGGTCAACCCCTTCCCGAACCTCTACCCCGGCATCAAAGAATGGCTGGATAAGCTCGACACCGGCTCGATAGGCAGCTCTGAAGTGACCACCCACATTTACCATGTGCAGCACGGCGACGCGGAGAACCTCGCCAACCTCCTGCGCCAACTTTACGTGGAAGACAAAAAGCAGAGGACATCGTCACCGGCGGCTTCGGAAACGGCGTTGGTGGAAGGCGCGGTGCTGATTCTGCACCACCCGGACACCAATTCCATCATCATCCGCACGGCGGAACGCAATTACCAGATCATCGGGGAGACGCTGAAACGGCTCGACCAGATGCCGCAGCAGGTTCTGATAGAAGTGCTCATCGCCGAGATACAGCTTTCCGACAATCTGGAATTCGGCATTGAATGGGCGATGAATGCCACTTCCAACGGCGCCGATATAACATCCTCCAACAACCTCGGCGGGCTTTCCCCCGCTGGCGCCACCGGCGTTGCCGCAAACCTGGCTAATACCGCATTCAATCCGGTGGGCAACGCCCAAGGGCTGTCGGTCTTCTCGCGGAACAGCAGCAATGTGATGGGGCTTCTCCACTCGCTTGCCGCCAAATCGAAACTCGACATCAAAGCCAGCCCGATCCTGATGACCTCCAACAACAAAGCCGCCTCCATCGACATTACCAACGAAGTGCCCATTTCCACCGTCGTCACCACGCAAACCGGCGCCACCGCCCAGAACATCCAGTACCGTTCGGTCGGCATCCGCCTTTCCGTCACGCCGAAGATAAACGAACAAAACTTCGTCTCGCTCGCGGTGGATCAGGAAATCAGCCAGATCGACGACGGGCGCAAGGCGGAATTCAAGGCATTGGGGATAACGGCCATGCCGTTGCTGCGCCGCCAGGCCAAGAGCAGTATCGTGGTGAGAGACCGCGAAACGCTCATTCTCGGCGGCATGATCAGCGAAACGAAGGGAGGCGGCACATCGGGCATCCCGTGGCTGACCGACATCCCCCTTCTCGGCTGGCTCTTCGGCACCAACAGCAGAACCAACAATAAAACGGAATTGCTGATTCTGCTGACGCCGCGCGTGGTCGGCTCGGAGGAAGAGGCGCGGGCGATTACCGACCGGTTCAAAGAACAGATAAAGGATCTGCAACTATCCACTAAAAACACCAAGGCCGAAGCCGCCGCCCCGGAACCCCCCCTCGCCCCCGGCGAAAAAGTGCTTGCAAAATAGCCGGCCGGCATCATCCTGTCAGACGCGAAAAATTAACGATTACCCCATAAAACCGCCCCTTGCTCCCCTGCC
Organism: Nitrospinales bacterium; assembly: GCA_023248495.1. Classification (GTDB taxonomy): domain Bacteria; phylum Nitrospinota_A; class UBA7883; order JACRGQ01; family JACRGQ01; genus JACRGQ01. Next base: position 2,798 of record JAHFEK010000020.1, on the reverse strand, counting down.
GCGCCACCCCCGGAAAGAAACAATTGCGACACCCCCTCCATTTTTTTCACAAAAAGAAATTGACCCAACCGCCGGACTTGTGTAGTCTTACCGGGTTATGAAAAGAACATACCAACCAAGCAAGATACGAAGAAAAAGAACTCACGGCTTTTTAACCAGGATGGGCACAAAAAACGGACGTGCCGTGCTTAATCGCAGAAGGGCAAAAGGCCGCAAGCGGCTGGCAGTCTGAGTCCTTTGCCCGGCAAAGTTAAAAAATCCCGGCTCACCGGTCAAACCGCCTTTAAAGCGGTCTACGCCGGCGCCAGGTATGCCACCGCCGACCTGGTGTATTACTACACCCGCGCCACGTTGCCGCAAGGCCGCGTGGGGGTTGTTGTCGGCAAAAAAGCCTTTGCCGGCGCAGTGGTGCGCAACCGCATTAAGAGACGGTTGCGCGAACTCTACAGACAATTTGTGGCCGTCCTTGCTGGGCTGGACCTCGTGATCGTGGTCAAGACCGGACGGCAGGAGCCTGAATACAGGAGCTTGGAGCGCCAGTTTAAAACGCTGGCGGGGAAATTACAGTGATTAAGAGCGCGCTTTCGTTCCTAATAAGGGGCTACCAGTTGGCGATACGCCCCCTCTTGCCGCCCGCATGCCGTTTTCTCCCCACCTGTTCGTGCTATAGCCTTGAAGCCGTTCAGAAATATGGCGCGTTGCGCGGGGGCTGGCTTGGCGTCAAGCGCCTGTCAAAGTGCCACCCGTTCCACCCCGGCGGGTACGATCCCGTAGAATGAGCCGAAAGGACTGATGGATAAGAAAACTGTTTTAGCGGTGGTTCTCTCGCTGGCCGTCGTGTTGGGCTGGAACTTTTGGTACTACCACCGGTACAAAGATACCCTGGAGGCCAACCTCAAGGCCGCCGAGCAAACCGCCAAAGAAAAGGAATCCACGCCGGCCAATGCCCCGCCGCCCGTGGTGGCCGCTCCGGCCGCCGGCATGACCGAACCGATGGCGGCCATACCCGCCGAACAGCCGGTCAACGCCCGAACCGTGATCGTCGATACCGGCATTTCGCGCATCACCCTCTCCAACCAGGGAGGCGTGATCCAGTCGCTCCAACTCTCCAAATTCTCCGATGATTCCGGAAGCAGCGTCGACTTGGTCGATCCGAATTCGCCGCTTAAACCGCTGGCGCTCAAATTCGCCACCGACGACGCCACCCAAAAAATAAACAAAACACTCTTCGTCACTGACGCGCCGGAGAGCATCACCCTCACCCCTGAGCAACCGAACGCCACGGTGATTTTCCACCTGAAACTGGACAACGGGGTAATCATCACAAAGAAAATTGCCTTTAGCCGCAACTCGTACAGCATCGGCCTCGACATAGCGGTTACCGTGCCGGGCGGTGACGTGACCGGCTCTTCCTTTGGCCTTGCCTGGACCGGTTTGGGGGGAGATAAAGATAAAATCAGCTATCACGGCCCGGTGGTGCTTGTCGACGGCAAGCGGCTGGCGGACGCTCCCAAAATGAACGAACCCAAAGATTACGAAGGGAAAGTGCTCTGGAGCGGGTTGACCAACAAATACTTCTGCGGCGTGTTCCTGATCGACGCCGAGAAATCGAAAGTAACCGCCACCCAGCCCCACGACAAGAGCTACGAGATCACCGTGCAACTGCCGTCCAACGCGGGACCGAACAGGCTTTCGCTGTACGCCGGGCCGAAAGATCACGCCATGTTGGATCAGGCGGGGCACAGCCTCGACCGGATCATCAACTACGGCTGGTTCGACATCATCGCAAAACCGATTTACATGGCGCTGCTCTGGCTCCACACTTTCGTCGGGAACTACGGTTGGACAGTCATCATCCTCACCGTCCTCATTAAAATGATTTTCTGGCCGATGACGCAGGCCAGCTTCCGTTCGATGGAAAAAATGCGGGTGGTTCAGCCGCAACTTAAAAAACTTCAGGAGCGGTACAAAAACGACAAGGCGAAGCTGAATGAGGAGATGATCGCGCTGTACCGCGAGCACCAGATCAATCCGCTTTCCGGCTGCCTTCCGATCGTGCTGCAGATTCCCGTATTCGTGGCGCTTTACAAGGTGCTGTTGGAATCGATAGAGCTCAAAGGCGCGCCCTTTATTCTCTGGATACACGATCTCTCGATGAAAGACCCGTACTACGTGTTCCCCGTCCTCATGGGCATATCCATGTTCGTGCAGCAGAAAATGTCTCCGGCCTCCACCGATCCCGTTCAGCGGAACCTCATGCTTGTTCTCCCGGTGGTTTTCACCGTGATGTTTATTAATTTCCCGGCGGGGCTGGTGGTCTACTGGTTGGTGAACAACCTGCTCTCGATCCTCCAGCAATACATTATCCGGTTACAAAAGAAAGAGGGTTAAAACAATGGAGTGGATCACAGCTGAAGGAAAATCGTATGAAGAAGCGGTCGCCACCCTGCTGAAAAGCATGGGGGCCGACAGAAGCGAAGTTGAAATAGAAGACATGGGCGACACAAAAAAGCTCTTCGGCCTGGGCGGTACGGTGGCAAAGGTTCGCGGACGCCTCATGGAAGAATCGTTTGCGGAAGCTCCCGTCAGGCACCGCCCCAAAACAAACGGCTCCGCGCCGAAAACGCCCCTGGCCAATCCCATGAACCTCACCGACCTGGGGGACATTCCTGACAAAATGCGCGCCTTTCTTGAAGATATCGTCGCAAAAATGAATGTTACAAACGCCGCGGTGGAGATACTCCCCGGGGAAGAACAGATCATCCTGAATATCACCGGCGCCGATAGCGGCATCCTGA
>JAHFEK010000019.1 GCA_023248495.1 Nitrospinales bacterium | reverse complement strand
CCCGGAATATTAAAGGCTGGTATGCGCCGAATGAACAGTCTTCAGTTGCCTGGTGGCAACTGAAGACCGCTCAAAGGCGAAGCGCTAGAATAGGGGATGCATCGGCCTGTCGAACCAGAACCGTTTTTCCTCAATACCCGCGGTTCCGATTATCTTCCATGCATTGCCTTCCTTGACAAGAACATGGCTCATGTTCATCCAGTGGTCAAGCGCCTGCAGCTGGTGCACATCCGTTCTCGGCTTTCCCATGAGGATGCCGCTGCATTGCACGATCACGACGTTGCTGTTGGGATCCGTGGTGATGAAGCGCAGGTTATGCGTCATCGAGAGGTCGTCGAATTGATCGAACAACCGTTTCCAGGCCACCACGACATCGGCCTTTGTGTGGTTGCCGTCCACATATTTTTCGGAATACAGGCTGGCGAGCGCCCTCATATCCTTGGCCTTGATGGCATTATCCGCGTAGTCGAAAAAATCGTTGACCATTTTTACCACCACCGGCCCGATCGTTTTGCCGCTGACGGGATCAATGGTCAGAACATAGTCTTTGGGGTGGTGTGCCGCGGGCATTTCGGTTTGCTCGACAGCCATGGCCACGCCCGAAACCGCCATCATGAGAAGAATGGCGATCAGCGCGCCGCCCCATGGGGCGTTCTTCCCGGCTTTGGGCGCCAGGTTTGCAGTTACGGTAAACATGATAACCTCCAATAGTTTTTACGTCCGTGTTGAGCGAAGGTCTCCCGTGATGGCCGCGTAATTCCCCTCATGGCCGCGTTTTGACAACGCCGCGCGTGAAGGGGATCAGCAGCGCGTTTTTGTTGAACAATCCTCCTTTGTGAAAACGTATTTTTTGGGATCTAAATACATTGCCGGATTAACGCATCCAGCGGGCGGGATGAAACGGCTTTTCCCTGAACGGAAAGGCCGAAGGATTTTCTTTAGTTCTTCACCGCCATAATGCGGCCCGCTCAGCCGTTTGCTTGGCGGACGCCAGACGGCGCATCCATGCGTACCCTGAAAGCTCATACATGCCTTCTTAAAGGACTTCCTTGGAACGTCCTTTGATAACCGCTTCGTTTCTTACAACCGTGCTTGGCAATAACCGCGCTGTCCGCGCGGCTACATTAGTATCTGCATTCAACTTAATCCTTTATTGGAATTTGTCAAGGGTTTCCCCCTGGCGCGTGTGTTCCGCGGTACAGGAGGGGGGGGCTTGCCCCGTGGCGATGCGGGGATTGCGAAACGGGTGCTACACCATTCGCAAGTGTCTCGGTCTGAAATTACTGTTTTATGGGATTGCTTCGCTACGCTCGTAATGACCGCTATTTGTAATTGCGCGGCCATCGAAGATGGCCGCGGCAATCTTAAGCTGAGGCACTGCCAAAGAACATATTTCGTGTGAAAAAATTATATTCAGCGTATAATAAAAGATAGATAAGGTGGTATGAGATGAGAATCGCGGGAAATCGCCCATGGGCATTATTTCTTCTCGCCACTCTTTTGTGGATTCCCCTTGCGGGCTGCGGCGACGTATTTAACAACAGCGATACAAGCCCCTCCGCCGTAACTCCCGCCACCGATCCGCCGGTTACGGTCGCGCCTATCGTCACCACCAAAGCCACCCTCTCAGGTTCCGTATCGGGCACATTGGCGAAGGCTTCACAAAAACCGGGCAACGGCGTTGGCGTACTGCAATCCCCAATGGCGGACGGCGAGGTGAAAGTAGTCGATTCAACGGGGAAAGCCCTCGGCACCGCCAAGATTGCCGCCGATGGCACGTACACCTTGGACGTGGATAAAGGCGTTAATTATGTGGTCAGGGCCGCCAAAGGGAATGTCGCCTTGAAAGCATTTGTGGAAAAGGCCGATGCCGACAAGACCGTGGCGGTCGACCCCACGTCTTCCGCCATCGTCAAAGTGCTGTCGAAAAAAATCGGCAACGACAAGTTGGGCGAAGTGGGCGCGGATGTATCAACCCCGGTCACCGGCGCCGATATTTCGGCCATTATCGTGGCGATAAAGAATAGCGGCCTGTTGAAAACAGTTGCGCAGGCGATCCATGACGATATCGCCGCCAACGCCAATTACTCGTCCACCACCGTTACGGTGGGGGTGGTGTCGACGGCGGGCGATGGCGACGCGAATACGATTGCCATCACCATAACGATCACCATCGTTATTAGCGGCCAGCAGGGGGCTGCCGCCGCCCCCACGGGCGTCACCGCCGTGGCGGGCGACGGGAAGGTCACGGTGAGTTGGACCGCCGTGACCGGCGCCACATCATACAACCTGTATTATTCGGCTGTCGTCGGCGTTGCCGGGATAAAGATAAACGGGATAACAACCGGGACGTCCTACACGCTGACGGGGTTAACCAACGGCGTGGTGTATTATTTCACCGTTACCGCTTCAAATTCGGCGGGGGAAAGTGCCGGATCAACCCCGGTTAAGGCGACCTTCATTTCGGCCCCCGCGAAAGTATCGGCGGTGCCCGGCTGGGGGCAGGTATCGTTGACGTGGAGCGCGGTCTCCGGGGCTGCCTCCTACAACATTTACTGGTCCACCGCCACGGGGGTGACATCGGCCAGCGGCACCAAGATCGCCGTTGCCTCCGGCACGGCATACGTGCACACCGGCCTTGTCAATGGGACGGTCTATTACTACATCGTCAGGGCTGTGTATGGCTCCGATGAAGGCGCGGCCTCCGCCGAAGCGGCGGCCCGACCGATGTTCACAAAACAGATCGGCGCGGCGGGGGCGGCAACTTGGGGCTGGGCAATCGCGAAAGATGCCAATAACAACATCTTTGTGGCGGGCAATACAACCGGCGGGTTGGACGGCAACACCCTTGCGGGGGTGCAGGACGCTTTTGTTATCAAGTACAGTGCCGCCGGTGCCCGGCTATGGACGAAGCAACTGGGGGTGGCCGGGGCGACCGTTTCCGCCACCGCCATCACCACGGATGCCAGCGGCAATGTTTTTGTGGGCGGCAATACAAACTACGGACTCGATGGCAATACGTATTTAGGCAGAGCTGGCCGGGATTACGAATATTTTATAACGAAATACGATGCCGCTGGCGTCAAGCAATGGACGGTGGAGAATGGGGGAGGGGCCTACGTAATGTGGCTTACTTTGCCCGGCAATGTGCGCAACAATGTTTACGGAATATCGGTGGATGCCAGTGGAAATGTTATCGTAGTCGGTTCAATTTCGGGCTCGCCGAGTTTAGCTTTGTGGACTGCAAAATACAATGCCGCCGGAATCATTCAATCACCCCCACCGCCTCAACAATATTTCTATGTTGGACAGGTGCCGGTCTACCCTGCCGTGGTGTGGGATAGTGGCGGCAATTCTTTCGCGAGCAGCTATATAAATACCCGTACTAATGGATTTACGCTTATTGGCACTGCCGATGCCCTTGTCACCAAATATGATGCCACCGGTGTCACGTTATGGACGAGGCAGATTGGGACGGCGGGATTGAATACCTATAGCTATGGCGTGGCCACGGACGCCGGTGACAACGTATTTGCAGTTGGCGCCACCGGGCTGACTGACATGGTCAATACTACAAATACATACGACTTATTTGTGGCCAAGTACAACTCCGCGGGAGTGCCAATGTGGATGAGGCAGTTGGGAGGGGTGCAGGGGAAAACTGTCAGTGGATGGGGTGCCGCGACAGACGCCAATGGCAATGTTTTTGCTGTTGGGCATACTACGGTTGGATTGGATGGCAACACGCTTGCGGGCACCCTTGACCTGGTAGTGGTTAAATATAATGCCGCCGGTGTCAAGCAATGGACGAGGCAGCTTGGGGCGTCGGCGGCGGAGACTATCGGTATGCGTGCGGTTTGCGATAGTGGTGGCAACGTGTTTATTACGGGTAATAACCGGTCCGGTGGTTTGGACGGCAACTTGGCCATCGGGACCTATGATTCTTTCCTGGTAAAATATAATTCCGCGGGCGAGAAGCAGTAATCGCAACTTCCAAATGAACACGTCACGGGGACGACCGCTTGATTATTCCGCCACCCCTGTCATCCTGAGGGAGCGTTGGCGACCGAAGGATTCCTTTCCGGTATGGGGCTACGGCGATGACGCTGGAACCTTGCGGATGTTTAGCAGGTTGTTGAAAAAACCCCGTGTCATTCTGAGCGTAGCGAAGAATCCCTTTCCGGAAAGAGATTCTTCGTCGCTTCGCTTCTCAGAATGACAGGCATGTGCAGTTTTTCAACACCCTGTTAGAGCAGTCTGTCCGAATTATTATTTTCTATGTGCTTCATTATTTCTTTAACGACTAAAAGAGCGCCGGCGTTTGATAAATGAGATTCATCGAAATATAAAGGGATGCCGTTCAACTGCGCAACACATCTATCTTTCTCATATGTATCGCAGAATATCTTGTCGGTATAAACACGGGACAGGTTTGGATGAAAGCCTATCTCATCATAACCATCATAAAAATAACTTATGCGTTCTTTGAATGTTTTGGTATTTACGGAAATCATCCCAAGTTTATTTCCGTGGAATAGAATATTTTTAGCCATAAAAGCCGAAACAGGAACGCCATACGCGGGAATTGGATAAATAAGAATCACCTTCTTGCCCAAGTCGAGCAATCTAACGATTGATTTCTTATGCGCCTCAAATGAAGCTTTAGCATCGGCGGTCAGCTCGCCTGATGGAGGAAGGGCATGGCGCGCAGCAACAATGTACGTTCCAACGTTGTTATTAGAAATATCTTTAAATATTTGATTCTGATATTTGGCGCAATCCTTATTGTCCGCATCTGGGGGCATAGCAAAACATAGGGGGCAGCTTGTTTTTACATAGGGAATAAAACTTTTCCTGTTTTTTCTAAGAGCGGCGCTCAGCTCAAAAACAAGCGCTTGAGCGTGACTGTCCCCTATCAAAGCATAGTTCGGTGGAATGGATTTATCCCCCCTGATGCAATCCTTTAAATCAAAACCGGTTGAGTGAAGATTACAGCCGGAATCTTTAAGCAACTGCTCGTGAATTCTTGTTATATCAACGGCCAATACATCAGTTGGCATGCGTGATTGAAATCCTTCATTGAAATGTCCAGCCAGGCCAAATGTCACAAAAAGAACACTGCACGATGTGCCATACACAAAGATTTGTTTACGGCTGAAGAGCTGTCTATTTCTAAACGGCGCTTCAACATATCTCCAACTCAAATACGCAAGTATTACCGCGGCAGCTGCTAACACTGATAGCAATGCCTTGCTTGGTTCGTCAATGCTTCTATGTCTCGCAAAAGCAAGCAACGGCAGATGCCACAAGTATGCGCTATAGCTAATCAATCCAATACCAACCAACAACTTACTGCCAAGCAACTTACCAACCAATGTTTGCGGTGTGGCAAACAGAATAATAAGCGCCGCGCCAATAGTTGGTATTAGTGCGTATAAGCTTGGAAAAGGAGTTTGTTTGTCAAAAGCGCATGCTGCGTATGTGATTAGCAGTAAGCCGGCAAAACTGGCTGGCTGGCTGGCTGGCTGGCTTGTTTCCCCCGTTATATTCTTGGCATTGCTTTTGGTGGATAGGTAAAACGCTATGAATACACCAAGCAATAGTTCCCATAAGCGGGTAGGCAGTAATAAAAAATTGAACACAGGGTCGGTAATGGAAAGCCATTGCGCCGCCATCAAACTTACGATTGCCACGGCAGCAAGGAGCATAACAGTCCAGCGCTTGCCCAATCTCCAAGTTAGCAGCAAAAAGATTGGGAAAAGAACATAATATTGCTCTTCAACGGCCAAACTCCAAGTGTGTATGAGCGGTTTTAGTTCGCCACCTCCAAAATATCCACTCGTTAAATAAAAAAGTATGTTTGACGAGAAAAATGATACCGCCACCAAACTTTCAGAAAACCGTCTCATTTCATTTGGCAGCAACCAAAACCAAGCGAACGGCAAGCAAGCAAACATCACAAAAAACAATGCTGGCAGTATGCGCCGTGCTCTACGTTCGTAAAAGCTAATGAGTGAGAACGTGCCAGCTTCTTTTTCAGCAAGTATGATTGTTGTGATCAGGTAGCCGCTGATTACAAAGAACACATCAACACCGACAAAACCGCCACTAAAAGCTTGAAAGCCCGCGTGAAAAAGTATGACAGGAATGACCGCTAAAGCCCGCAGTCCATCTATCTCCCTCCTATATTCCATTGTTTGAGCGCCCCTGATGTTCTAATTCGACATTTCCCATATGACTCTTACCTGGGATTCAAAAAAAATGATATGCGTCCCGGGAATAATAGTCAAATTTATTGCATTTGGGGTTTTGGAAAGACCGCCTGCATGCGCGGCTGATTAAATATAAAAGCGGGAAAGCAGCCGCGTCACGATTTCGTCGGCCATGTTTTCTATCTGCCGGTATTCCAGCCCATGTTCCTGTGCCGGGGCGGTATTCACGGCGGCCAACTTTTCGTTCTCCACGATTATGACCATCAGGTCTCCTTCCCGCTTTGCCACCGCGCCGGGCTCCCTTGAACCGCCGGTGTCGCCCACGATGAATACCGAATAGCCATGAACGGCCGTCTTCGCCGCCTCTTCCGAAGGCTGATGCTCAAACCCTTTTTCGGCCAGCTTTCTTTTCAGCGATTCTATCAGGATCATGGCCGATCCCGTGCCGTCCTCCTCTTCGGACACCCTGTAATGAAGGGCAACCGCGGATGAATGTTGCCCGATAAAATTAATCGTGAGGATACGCCCGATATTTTCGGCTCCGGTGACCATCTCTTCCGGATAGGCTATCGTGGCTATGCCAAATATCGCCACGCATCCCAGCGCCACTATCGAGTACATCATCGTTTTCATAATTCAAACTCTTTTTTCCCGTCCATGGTTCAATCGTGTTTTTGCCGTGGCTTCAGTTTCGCTCCTCCGTGGAGTCGCGGTTTGTATCTTCTTTCTTTTCGGAATCTGCACCATGTTTGAAAAGCCTTTTTCCGAAAATATCTTCCGCACTCCGGTACGGCCCATGTACCGCGGTACAACAAGACTTCTGGCTTTGCCGCCGGGTGAGGGTGAAGATTTCCGCGCGACCCACATGCCGGGATGGGCAATAGTCAAGCGTTGTTGGGTAATTTGGAGAACTTGGAGCATCTGGAGTTTTTGGGAAATTTGCCGCAATTGGCGCGCTTGGTGTTTTTGGAGAAAATGGACGAAGGCGGACGCGATATGATTCCGCAAACGGCTGTTATGTAACGATATGAGGCTATTTTCCGCTGTGCGGCATCCGGGTTTGAGCGGGATATTGAAATTGCGATTAACCGTCCGCGTCGATTTATATGCGTGTTGTCGGCGCGGATGCCATATACTGAAATGCTATGTTCATCGATGAGGTAAAGCTAAAGATCAAGGCCGGGCACGGCGGCGCGGGAAGCGTCAGCTTCCGCCGGGAGATTTACGTCCCGCGCGGCGGGCCGGACGGCGGCGACGGCGGCAAAGGCGGCGACGTTATTTTTGTCGCCGACCAGGGCGAAAGCACCCTCCTGAAATTCCGCTATAAAAAAGAGTTCGACGCCGAAAACGGCGGCTACGGCATGGGGCAGGACCGCCACGGCACCGATGGCAACACGCTTCTCCTTCCCGTGCCCCCCGGCACGATGTTCAAGGATGCCGAAACCGGCGCGGTGCTGGCCGATCTCACGGATCACGGCCAGCGGTGGATCGCGGGCAAGGGGGGAATTGGCGGCAAGGGAAACGCCTTCTTCAAGTCCGCCACTTTCCAGGCGCCCCGGTTCGCCCAACCCGGCATGCCGGGGGAGGAGAAGTCGCTCCACATCGAGCTGAAACTGCTGGCGGACGTGGGAATTATCGGCCTGCCGAACGCCGGCAAGAGCACGCTTATCTCCCGCCTCACCGCCGCCAAACCGAAGATCGCCGATTACCCGTTCACCACGCTCTCCCCCAAAATCGGCGTCGTGAAGAGCGACGATTACAGCTTCGTGATGGCCGATATGCCGGGGTTGATCGAGGGGGCGCATCTGGGGAAGGGGCTTGGCATACAGTTCCTCAAGCATATCGAGCGCACCTCCGTGCTGTGCCATCTCGTCGACGTGAGCGACCCGGATGTCGACCGCATCGGCAACGATTTCGCCGTGATAGAGCGCGAGATAGAGGCCTTCGACCCCGCGTTGCTCGCGAAGCGGCAGGTGGTGGTGCTGACAAAGATCGATGCGCTGTACGAGCGCGAACCGCTGGATGCATTGCGGGCGATGTTCGAGAACCGGGGCTTCACCATCTTCGCCATCTCCGCCGTCACCGGCGAAAACCTCCCGCCGCTGGTGCGCCATCTGGGGGCGGTGGTGAAGCAGGCGCGCGCCGCCCGCGTCGAGGCTTCATCGGCGCCATCCGAACTGTAATTTTCCCCCAAGACCCGGCTAGCACGGCGCTTTCTGTTATAATCATCCAAACAAAACATTGCCCCGGGCGGGCGGTTCTTGCAAAGGAAACGGTGTGATATGGCCGAAAATGATTCCGGAAAAACCAACGTCAACGCGGACGAAGCCCGCCAAAAAACCATCGCTTTTTCCTCAGGCCTGATCAACAATGCCAAAGAGATTTATTTTGAATTTGGCGAACACCGCTATCGCGGCGATCTTCTTGATGCGCGGCTGGGGGAACATATCCTGTTCCGCGTCCGCCATGCGGACGACGGGCTGGTGCGGATACCGGTTGATTACGATCTGAGCTACCTGCGGGCCATTCCCGAAAACGGCAAGCCGGTAACGTTCAAGGTCAAACTGCTGCAAAAAAAAATCCCCCATCTGCTCCTTTCTTTCCCGATGGAGCCGGAACCCGAGGTTGTCAGAAAACAGACCCGCCGTTTTATGCGGGTGACCACGCCGGTGGTGCTCAAGCGAAGGGATAACACCATGGCGGCCGCCGACCGTGCCGGCATCGGCACTATTCTGGACATCAGCGAAAAAGGGGTGATGCTTCAGACCGCATTCGCGTTGGAAAAGGGGGATCGTGTGACCATTTTTATCAATGTATCTTCCGGCGATGAAAAGAAAAATCTGGAAATGCCCTGCATTGTCCGCCGGGTGGAGCAAAAAGGAAAGCAGTTCACCTGCGGCCTGGAGTTTTTCAAGCCGTCACCGCAATCGTTGCATGCGGTTGCGGATTTCCTTGCGTTATCTTGACCTTGCCGCCGCTGCGCGGCGGATAGCGGTGGCGGCGGTGGACCGTCTCGCGCGCGCCGCATTTCCCCCCATGTGCCTCATCTGCGGCGTCGAGCGCACCGGCGAAGAGGTGTTTGATATATGCGCCGCCTGCACAAGTGCGCTTTCCCCGGCCGGCCGTCATGCGTGCCGCCGATGCGCCATTCCCATCGACGGGGAATTGGCCGGCGCGGGCATCGTGCTGTGCGGCGCTTGCCGCGTTTTTCCCCCGCCATTTGACGCGGCGGTGGCGGCATTGCGTTACGAAGGGAAGACGCGCGAGCTTATCCACCGCTATAAGTTCAGCGGGAAGACGCGGTTGGCCGGAACGCTGGGGCCGCTGCTTTGCGCGGCGTTGCACGGCGCGGGCCTGATGGAGGGCCTCGATATTGTGATTCCGGTGCCGCTGCATCGCCGGCGGCTATTTCAGCGGGGATATAACCAGTCATCGCTGCTGGCGGCCGAAGTGGGGAGGACGTTCGGCGTGCCGGTCGCCGCTGATCTGCTGGCGCGCGCGCGGTTCACAGAGCCGCAATTCTCGCTTAGCCGCGCCGAGCGGCGCAAGAACATCACCAAAGCATTCACCGCCCCTTTTCCCGCGCGGCTGACGGGCAAAGCGGTGCTGCTGGTGGACGATATCATGACCACCGGCGTTACGCTGGGCGAGGCGGCCCGCACCCTGAAGCGCGAGGGGGCCGCGCGCGTGGTGTGCGCCGTGGCCGCCCGCGCCATGTAGGGGAAGGACGCCGCGTGTCAAGCTGCCGCCGCGGTCATGATACCATCGGGGCATGATCCGCAACGTGACGGGAGAAGGGGAAAGCAACGCGGGGATCATCATCCGTCCCGCCTCATCCGGCGATGCCCAGCGGATGTGGGAGATCGACCAGATATGTTTCGATCCGGCCATCGCCTATCCGATTGATTTTATCTATTATCATCTGCTGGTGCTGCGTGACCCGGCTTTTTGCGCATGGGACGGCGAAACAATGACCGGCTTTGTTTTGACCTCGCTGGAAAAGCGGAGGGAAGGGTGTGTTGTTACCCTCGATCTTCTCGAACCATACCGCCGGCGGGGGCTTGGCAGCCGATTGATCGTCATGGCGGAGCGGGCGCTCGCTGCGCGGGGAGCGCAAAAGATTGTTCTGCAGGCGGCGGTGGAAAACCAAAGCGCCATCGCCTTCTACGAAAAACAGGGCTACGTCCGCGGCCGCCTTCTGAAGAGCTACTACGGCAAAAACAAGGACGCCTGGCGCTATGAAAAACGGGTGATTTGACTATCCGGCGGAATTTAAATATTATTGATAAACAGTATATTGAGTTGCGGGCCAAGTTGTTTCGGGAGGAGGGGCGAATGACCGTTCAAAAGGTTTCCAATCACGCCGCCATTTTGGTGATTCACGGCATAGGAGAACAGAATCCCTTTGATACGCTCGACGATTTCTCGCGGGGCGTTATCAAAAAATACTCTGAACAGGGGTATGCGGTGGAGGCGAGCCATCTTTGCGCCACGCGTCACAGCGGCGGGGAGGATTGGGTTGAGCATTACATCAGCCTTGGCCTGACCCGCGGCGGCGTGCGGCGTCAGGTCGATCTGCACGAATTTTACTGGGCGTATATGACCGAAGAGCGGATATCGCTGGCGGAAGTGATGGAATGGATGAACAAAACCATCGACAAAGCCATTGGAGCATCTTCCCTGCCCAAGAAGTTGCAGGATAAATACCATGAGCATGGCGGGATGTGTTTTACCGGAATCGCGCTGCCGATCAAGGTCTTGATATGGTTCTTTTCCCTGTTTGATTTCCTCCCGACCTCCTGGCAGCCTATGCTAAAGAAAGTAAGGGATTGGTTTGGAACGCATTTTCAGGATTACATCGTTGGGTATCTGGGGGATGTGGCCATATATACCGCCACGGATGAAAAATCCCGCTATTACAGGATTAGGCAGGATATACTGGCCAGCGGTCAGGCGTTGCTTGAGGCGATTTTAAAGGAAGAGCGCTGCGACCGGGTGGTTATTGCCGGCCATTCACTTGGCAGCGCGATCGCGTACGACATGCTGAATCGCCTGAATATCAGGGCGAACCTCGATCCGGCGTTGCCGCTGAATAAAATACAGGGCCTCATCACTTTCGGTTCGCCGCTTGATAAAATCGCTTACGTGTTCCGGGAAAAGATCGAAGGGGGCAAGATAATTAAGGCGCAGATCATCGAGCATCTCCACTCATTTAAAATTAACCGGCTTCTTAAGAAGTCCTATCCCGTTCCGGTGCGGAATCCTTTTCTTCCCAGGCTCAATGATGTTAGATGGCTCAATTATTACAAAAAAGAGGATAAGGTGAGCGACTTTCTTGTTTTTTACGATATCCCGGAAAAGGATAATATAAAGCTGGCAGCCACGGGGGATGGCGCGGTTCACGCCCACCTTTCTTATTGGGAAGATGACGCATTCTATCAGGATTTCATGGGTAAGCTTGAACTTTAAATCCGTCGGTGATAATGGTAAGAGCATCGGATTTTTGAGGCGCCGGTGAGGTCTTGACGTACAGCGGGATGGGGCGGCTGACAATCCCGAAAAGGTGATGGTTTTTGCATGGGATTGAATGCCTATAAAACAGGCAATGACCTCCGTGGCTCGCTTTGTACCGGGGGGCAATTCCGTGATTTTACCGTTGTCCTGTTATTTGTTTATTTTCAAAATTTGTTTTGGTAGAGTAAGCGCGTTTGATGCCGCTGTGTGGAGTGGCGGCTGGGGTTCAACTTAACCGAAATGGCAATCCGTTTTTTTACATAAAGAGGGGGAATCGCATGGGTCTCAACCTAACCCAAAAAATTCTTAAAGCGCATCTTGTAGAGGGTGAATTGACGGCGGGTAAACCTATCGCAATCCGCATCGATCAAACGCTGACGCAGGACGCCACCGGCACGATGGCCTACTTGCAATTCGAAGCGATGGGCGTACCAAAAGTAAAAACAAAGCTTTCCGTCTCCTACGTCGATCATAACATGCTTCAGGACGACTTTAAGAACGCCGATGACCATCTCTATCTTCAGTCCGTCGCGGCCAAGCATGGCATCTGGTTCTCCCGGCCTGGCAACGGCATCTGCCACCAGGTGCATCTTGAACGCTTCGGGATGCCGGGCCAGACATTGCTCGGCTCCGACAGTCACACCCCGACGCAAGGGGGTATTGGCATGATCTCCATCGGCGCGGGCGGCTTGGACGTGGCGTTGGCGATGGCCGGCCAGCCGTTTTTCCTTACCGCGCCCGCCGTGGTGAATGTAAAGTTGACCGGCAAGCTTAAACCGTGGGTCTCGGCCAAAGATGTCATCCTTGAAGTACTTCGCCGCCTTACGGTAAAGGGCGGCACCAACAAGGTTATCGAATACTCCGGCCCCGGCGTGAAGACCCTCTCCGTGCCGGAGCGGGCCACTATCACCAACATGGGGGCCGAGCTTGGCGCGACCACCTCTGTTTTCCCGTCCGATGAGACGACCAAGAAGTTCCTTGTGGCTCAAAAGCGCGGCAAGGATTTTAAGGCGTTGGCCGCCGATGCCGATTGCATATATGAAGAAACGCAGGAAATCGACCTCGGCACGCTTGAGCCGATGGTCGCCCAACCGCATCTGCCCGATAACGTGGCGAAGGTGAAAGATCTTAAGGGAATCAAGGTTTCCCAGGTTGCCGTTGGTTCCTGCACCAATTCCTCATTCCGCGACCTTATGACGGTGGCGGCGATGTTGAAGGGCAAGACCATTCATCCGGGGCTTTCCATGGCCATCTCCCCCGGCAGCAAGCAGGTATACAACATGATCTCGAAGAACGGCGCGTTGGCCGACATCATCGCTTCGGGCGCGCGCGTGTTAGAGTCGGGCTGCGGCCCTTGCATCGGCATGGGTTTCGCGCCGAATTCGGCGGGCGTCTCCGTGCGTTCCTTCAACCGGAATTTCGTGGGGCGCTCCGGCACCAAGGACGCGCAGGTATATCTCGCGTCGCCGGAAGTCTGCGTCGCCGCAGCGCTCACGGGCGAACTCACCGACCCGCGCAAGCTGGGCAAGAATTCACCGAAGATCAATTGGCCCAAAACGTTCATCGTGGACGACAACATGGTTATCAAGCCGCCCAAAAAGGCGGGCGACATCATCCGCGGGCCGAACATCAAGCCGCTGCCCGAAACGCATCCGCTGGAGCCGGTTCTTTCCGGCCAGGTATTGCTGAAGGTGCCGGACAACATCACGACCGACCACATCATGCCGGCGGGCGCGAAGATTCTGCCGTTGCGGTCCAACATCCCGGAGATTTCCAAACACGTTTTCGCGCCGGTGGATCCCACGTTCCATGACCGCGCCAAGGCGGCGGGGGGTGGTTTCATCGTCGGTGGCCAGAACTACGGCCAAGGATCCTCGCGCGAGCACGCGGCGTTGGCGCCGATGGCTTTGGGCGTGAAGGCGGTTATTGTGAAGAGCTTCGCCCGCATTCACCGCTCCAATTTGATCAACTTTGGCATTGTGCCGCTTACCTTTGTGAACGAGGCGGATTATGACAAGATCGCGCAGGGGGACAAGTTGACCATAAACGCCGGTACCCTTGAAAACGACAACATCGTGCTCCGAAACGACAGCAAGGGGATCGACATTCCGGTGAAGCACGGGCTTGCCCCGCGCGAAAAAGATCAGGTTCGGGCTGGCGGCGCATTGGGTCTTGCGCGCCTGACAATGAAATAACCTTATTTTTACGACAAGCGGAGGTACTTTCTTATGGCGAAGAAGAGGGTGAAAAAGGCTGTTAAAAAGGCTGTTAAAAAGAAGACCGTTAAGAAAACGGCTAAAAAGCCGGTGAAAAAGACGGTCAAGAAGGCCCCGAAAAAGGCCGCTAAGAAGCCGGCGAAAAAGGCTGTCAGGAAGGCCCCGAAAAAGGCGGCAAAGAAAGCCGCCCCGAAACTGGCAGCGCCGCCCCAGGCCGTTGAACAAGCAGCGCCGCCAGTTAGCAAGCCGGAGGTTGCCCCCGCGGCGGCCCCCGCCGCAGTTACGCCTGTTGCTGGAGAAGGAACCGACACGTCCGGAGGAAGCAATTAGGTTCTGGTACTAAAATGGTTCAGAACCTTAAACAGTTCTGATCGAAAAAAGGAAAAAGAATGACCATTAAGCGGTACAAGATTACCATCGTTGGCGCCGGGCATGTGGGCGCCACCACTGCCCAACTCTGCATTTATAAGCGGCTGGGCAATGTGGTGCTCATTGATGTTGTGGACGGCATCCCGCAAGGGAAGGCGCTGGACATGATGGAGTCGGCTCCGCTGGAATCCTTTGATATGATCGTGAAGGGAACTACGGATTACGCCGACACCGCGGATTCCGACATCGTGGTTATCACCGCGGGGTTGCCGCGCAAGCCGGGGATGTCGCGTGAAGACTTGCGCGATGTCAACGCGGAGATCGTAAAGGGCGTCAGCGAGCAGATAGCCAAACACTCGCCGAACTGTTTTCTCATCGTCGTTTCCAACCCGGTGGACACCATGACCGAAGTCGCCCAGCGCTATACAAAGCTGCCGCGCGAGAGGATCGTCGGCATGGCGGGGGTGCTGGACAGCACCCGGTTCCGGCACTTCATTTCCCTTGAGCTTGGGGTAAGCAACGTGGATATTACCGCCACGGTGCTCGGTCTTCATGGGGAGGATATGGTGCCGTTGCCGCGTTATTCTTCAGTCGCGGGGATTCCGATCACTGAACTTATCCCGAAGGAACGGATCGATGATATGGTGAAGCGCACCCAGGAGGGTGGCGCCGAAATCGTAAAATACCTTAAGACCGGTTCGGCCTACTACGCCCCGGCCTCGTCCGTTGCCGCCATGATTGAATCAATCGTGCGTGACAAAAAGCGGGTCATGCCCTGCGCGGCCCGCCTTGAAGGGGAGTATGGCATCAAGGACATTTTCATGGGCGTTCCCTGCATACTGGGTAAAAAGGGCGTCGAAAAGATTATCGAGCTGAAACTGACGCCGGACGAACTCGCGGCACTTCAACGCAGCGCGGCGAGCGTTTCCAAATCCGTTTCGGCTCTCAAGGTCTGATTTTTCAGCAAAGCCGGACGGCGGGGCGTTCCCAAACGCCCCGCTTTTTTTATCTTTGCGGGAAAAGGTTACTGACCGATAATTTCGAAATGAGCTTTTTTTGCCTGTTCATTGAAGTCTTTGATGTGGCCAGAAAGGACATCAAAGTTCCCTTGGCGGTTTTTTATCATATCGGAGAGATACGACATGAGGCTGACCGATGCTTTAATTAACTCCTGTTCGCTTTTAGGAGCTAAAAGCAAAGCCTCCTGATTCTGAATGCCAGTTCTTCTATTTTGGGAAAACAGTCGCTACAATCATTCTGATACCGTTTACCTCTTTCGGAGTTTGGATCAACCGTGAGGAGTTGGTGTAATAAGGCCGCAACCCGTTCAACATTATTGAGATAGTCATGGCATGTATCAAATAACAATGCCGCCCATTTTTCCGTGAAGTTGGACTTTCTTTCACTTTCCCTTCTTTTATCTTCAACGTGCTTCAAAAATAGGATGCCAGCTAAAAAAATCAGCAGCGAAGTGTTCACTAACAGTCCCTGCCAGTCCATATGGATTCATATCCCTTAAAGTTAAAGTAAGATTACGCCCGTTTGAGCAGGTATTTGACCGTTTCAAGAAGCCGGGGCACATTGTTTTTCACAACGAGCCATATCACTTCGTTATCGATAACATCGTAGCCGTGCGCAAGAATGTTTCTGAATGCGATGATTCTCGAAATGTCCCCGAACGTTTCAATGGCGGAGGGATCAGACCTTTTTATCCGGTTAAGCGCTTCACCGATTATTTCAAAGTTCCGTTCCACAGCCTGGCGGATGATCCTGTTTTTGCTGAATTCGGCAAGCGTGAGGGATGACGCGGATGAAAGAATAAACTCGCAAGAATCGCGGATATCTTCAAGCAGCTTCGGAATGTCACGCCGCAAAAAGCGTTCTCCTGTTTTGTTCGACTGATTTGATGAAATAGGGGTTTTTCATCGCGCGTTCCATGACGAGGTCGATCCGGCGGTTAAAAAGAATCTCAATATCCGCCAGCAAACCGAAATACTGGTCGGCGGCATTCATGTGGTCAAGCGGTTTGAACGCGACGAGAAAATCAAGGTCGCTTGTGCCGGCATCGAATGTGCCGCTGGCGGCGGATCCAAATATCTCAAGGCGGGCCACCCCATATTTTCCGCACAACGCGGTTAATGCCGGAAGGTTTTCTTCAATAATCCGTTTCATAACTTTTCATTCATCCTCGTGCAAACATTATCATGCAATGGGCGTGGCCGGTCAATCTGAATAGGCGGGCGGCTTTTCATCGCGCGGCTGTTGAGGAAAGTCATGGAAATTATCCGCCGCTTCGATTACAGTTTGCATATCAGGAGAGCAACGATGAAGGAAGCAATTGAGAAGGCCCTTGAAGAGGTGCGGCCGATGCTGCGCCGTGATGGGGGCGATGTGGAGCTTGTCGGCGTAAACGCCGAGGGTGTGGTTCTGGTGAAGCTCAAAGGGGCCTGCTCCGGCTGCCCCAGCGCGGGCATTACGATGCGGCAGGGAATAGAAAAAACCATTAAAGAGAGGGTGCCAGGTGTCAAATCAGTCCAATCAATCGGATGACCAGTTGAAGGAACGGATACTCGCGGCGCTTGGCGCGGTTCCCTATCCGGGGTTCGACAAAGACATTATCTCGCTCGATATGGTGGAGGAATTCACCGTCGACGGCGAGGCCATCGAAGTTAAGATGAAACGGCTCAATGCCGACGATGCCACACGGCAGGCGCTGGTGACCGCCGTGGCGGCGGCGTTGCAACCGGTGGGGCTTGCCGCCCGCGTTGCTTTTGAGGGGGATGCGCCGAAGAAGCAGGGCGGGCACGAGCTTCCGCCGAAGCGTCCCATCGAAGGGGTGAAGTGGCTCATCCCGGTCGCCAGCGGCAAGGGGGGGGTGGGCAAATCGACCGCCAGCGTGAACCTCGCCGTGGCATTGGCGAAAAAGGGATTTAAGACCGGTTTGCTTGATCTCGACGTTTACGGTCCATCGGCTCCCACGATGCTCGGCCTGTCCGGCCAGCACAAAGTGGGGGAGGGCGGCCGCCTGCAACCGGCGGAAAAATCCGGCATCAAAGTGGTGACGGTCGGATTGTTAATGGAGCGCGGGGCGCCGTTGATATGGCGGGGACCGTTGGTGGCGCGGCTGGTGAAACAGCTATTTTACGACGTGGAGTGGGGCGAGCTTGATTTTCTCATTATGGATCTTCCGCCGGGAACCGGCGACGTGCAGCTTTCGCTGGTGCAGAGCGTGCCGATTACCGGCGCGCTGGTCATCACCACGCCGCAGGACGTGGCTTTGAAAGACGCCGAACGGGCGGTGAACATGTTCGCCCAGACCGGCACGCCGGTGATTGGCATTATTGAGAACATGAGCTACTTTATCTGCCCGCACTGCAAAGGCGAATCCCACATCTTCGGCTCCGGGGGCGGACAGCGCGAGGCGGAGCGGGCTGGCGTGCCGTTGCTGGGGAAAATCCCGTTGGAAGGAAAAATCACCGCCACCGGCGACAGCGGCGATCCGATAGCATCGGGCGATAATGCGATAGCCAGGATATTTTTGGAACTGGCCGATAAGCTCCACGCCGCCGTCACAAAGGCGGAATAGGGCGCATGAATCCGAAAATCCCCAAGGGTTTTGATTTTCGCGCCGCCATCGGGCAGTTGGTCATTATCTCGATCCCCGGCGACGGGTGGAATGGGGACGTTGAGCGGCTCATCGCCGAGCGGAAGGCGGGCGGTTTCATATTTTTCC
The DNA here is from genome assembly GCA_023248495.1 of Nitrospinales bacterium. Classification (GTDB taxonomy): domain Bacteria; phylum Nitrospinota_A; class UBA7883; order JACRGQ01; family JACRGQ01; genus JACRGQ01. The sequence continues at coordinate 33,138 of JAHFEK010000019.1, read as the reverse complement.
GGGAAAACATTCCCGGCACGCTGGCGGCGCTAAAGAAGTTTACGGGCCGGATGAAGAAAGAGGCGGTCAAACATACCGGCCTCATCCCCTTTATCAGCGTGGACGAAGAAGGGGGCAGGGTCAGCCGCTTGAAAACGCTGATCGGTGAGCATCCCGCGCCGATACTTCTCGCGCAAATGGGCGTCAACGCGGTGGAAAGGAATTATGCCGCGCTCGCCCGTAAGGTGAAGGGGGCGGGATTCAATATCACTTGGGCGCCGGTGCTGGATATCAACACCAACCCGAAAAACCCGGTCATCGGCGACCGCGCGTTTTCAACGAAGACCGAAGAGGTGGTGGCGTGCGGCCGCGCGGCGTTGCGCGCCCTGCGCAAAGGGGGCCTTTTCACGCAGGCGAAGCATTATCCCGGCCACGGCGATACGCCGGTCGATTCGCACCTCGATCTTCCATCGATGGACACGCCATTGGCCGTGATGCGCGGCCGCGAGCTGCTGCCGTTCAAAATGGCGGCGCGGGAAAAGGCTGATTTCTTCATGACGGCGCACATCCACTTCACCAAGGTGGAGAAGAAGCTGCCCGCCACGTTTTCGAAAAAGTTTTTGCATACGGTGGCGCGCGGGGGATTGGGGTACAAGGGGCTCATCGTCACCGATGATCTCAACATGAACGCGGTGAAGGCAACCTACAGCATGGAAGAGCGCATTCGGCTGGCGATGAATGCCGGCGCCGACATGCTCCTCATCCGTGACAGCCATGAAAACATCTTGGGATTTCTTGATATTTTCGAACGGTTGGCGCGTGAAGGAAAAATCCCGCTTGCGCGGATACGCGAGTCGCTCGCGCGCGTCAAGCGCATCAAACGCCGGATGAAAAAAAAGGGACGGGGTTAAGAACCGCCGTCCCCGCCTGTTTTCGCCAAGTCTACTTTTTGCGGAGCACCACGAAATCGATTTTCTTCGCCGCAAGGTTGCCGGTAATCTCTTTTAACCGGTCGCCATTCTCGATGTTCCGCAAAAGCACCACGCTGGCCGGTTTTTTCACGGTGGTGTAATCAACGTCCACTTTATACCCTTGAGCGTTAAGTTTCTTTACCACTACATCGGCTAGTTTGTCGGTTTTATAGGTGCCGACCTCAACCGTGTAATTGCCGGGTCCTTTCAACACCACCCGGTTTTCAAAGCCATCTTTGGAAAGCTTTGCGCTTCCTTCGGCGGCAAGCTCGCGGTACCGGTAGTAACCGGTGTAAATGCCAATATTTTTTACTTTAACCGGCTTTTCAAGCGTTTCCGGGGTAAGGCCAAGCGCTTCGACTTGTTTGATCAGGGCTTCGGCATTTTTCTTTTCGGTGAACACGCCCAATTGCAGAGTGTAGGCGCCGGGAATCGCGGCGGCGGGCTTTGCGGTCTCTTTTTTTCCGTTAACCGATTTGGCTTCTGCCGCAACGGCCGGCTTGGCCGGTGTCGTGGCGGCCGGCTTGGTTGGCGCCGCACCGGGCTTGGTTGGCGTGCCGGGGACTGCTGGCGTTGTGGCGACTGGTTTGGCTGGCGCGACGGGGGCTGCTTGAGTCGTGGGGGCTGCCGCATCTGGCGCAACAGCCAGTTTGGGAGCTTCAAGGGGTGGCGGCGGCGCTTCCGAGGCGCCAAACATGCTGGAGTAAAGGTAGTAGCCAGCTCCGGCTAAAACAACCAAGAGCAACGCGCTGATCGCGATATTTCGCCGGGACTTTTTCTTTTCGTTAGCGATTACGTCTTTTTCGAACTCGTCCAGCGAGCCCTCTTCTTCAGGCTTATATTCGTTATCAGCCATGCCCATCCCCCATCCAAAAGGTTGATAATGGATTAATTTTTATGAGTATAGCACTAAATAGCATATCCAGAAGATAATAAAGACCTCTATTTTCCCAATAGTCCGCGTGCGCGGCGAGGGGCATCCGCTTTCCCTTTTAAGGCGAAAGTCCCCCCGATGTCCAAGTCCGCGTCAATTTAAAATGCCTAAAATATAGGCACTGTTCAATTGACTTTTCCTAAAAACCGGGCAAACCGCCGGTCTGAGATAAAAAGTATGCCTGTTCTCAATCAGTTAAAAATGGCCCGCTAATTGCTTTTTATAACGGTTTACCAGCGGAGTTGGCGTATACCGCTGGTGAAAGGGTGAAAAATGCCTATTTTATGGGCATAGCGCACGTTTTTATAGAGGGATCCTTGATGAAAAAAATTGAAGCGATCATAAAGCCGTTTAAATTATCGGATGTAAAAGACCGCCTCATCGAGATTGGCGTTCAGGGAATGACCGTGACCGAGGTGAAAGGCTTTGGGAGGCAAAAAGGCCACACGGAATTATACCGCGGCACCGAATACAACATCGATTTTCTGCCGAAGATCAAGTTGGAAATCGTGGTGCTTGAAGATCAAGTTGAAAAAGTTATCGAGGCCATCGCGGGCACGGCCTACTCCGGCCAGATAGGGGACGGCAAGATATTCGTCACCACTGTTGACGAGACGATTCGCGTGCGCACAAAAGAAAGGGGCAAAGATGCGGTATAAATACGTTGTTCCGTCCGCTGCGGCGGTTCTTTTTGCGGCCGCGCCCGCTTTTGCGGAACCGGCCGCCGCCAAAGTGGATACCGGCGATACCGCCTGGGTGCTCCTCTGCGCCGCCCTTGTCATGTTGATGACCCCCGGCCTCGCCATTTTCTATGGCGGCATGGTCCGGCGGAAGAACATCCTTGGCACGATGCTTCAGAGTTTCATCGCGCTCGGCGTGGTGAGCGTCCAGTGGGCGCTCATAGGATACAGCCTCGCTTTCGGGCCGGATTTTCACGGAATTATCGGCGACCTCTCGTGGGCCGGCCTGCGTGGCGTGGGTTTGGAGCCGAACCCCGACTACGCTTCCACCGTCCCGCATCAGGCGTTTATGGTGTTCCAGATGATGTTTGCGGTGATTACTCCCGCGGTCATTTCCGGCGCATTCGCCGAGCGATTCAAATTTGGCGCCTACCTCCTCTTTATCATTTTCTGGTCGACGTTGGTTTATGATCCACTTTGCCACTGGGTTTGGGCGAAGGACGGGTGGCTGCGCGGCATGGGCGTGCTCGATTTCGCCGGGGGGATCGTGGTGGAAATCAACTCCGGCATGAGCGCGCTGGCGGCCGCGATGTTCATTGGAAGCCGCCGCGGCTATCCGCACGAACCGATGCTCCCCCACAACTTGCCGCTGACGTTGTTGGGGGGCGGGTTGCTTTGGTTCGGTTGGTTTGGTTTTAACGCCGGCAGCGCCGTTGCCTCCGGCGCCCTTGCCACCTCCGCTTTTGTCGCCACGCATCTTGCCACGGCGGCGGCGGTTATGGGCTGGTTGCTGGCGGAGTGGCAACACCGCGGCAAACCGACATTGTTGGGGGCGGTTTCCGGGGCGGTGGCCGGGCTGGTGGCTATCACCCCCGCCTGCGGTTTTGTCGGCCCGATGGCGGCAATCGTCATAGGTCTCGTGGCCGGGATGGTGTGCTATGGCGCGGTGGTGGCGAAATCCAGTTTGGGTTATGACGATACGCTTGACGCTTTCGGCGTACACGGCATCGGCGGCATAATTGGGATGGTGGGCACCGGGCTTTTCGCCGCGGCCGCCATCAACGCGGCCGGGGCGGACGGTCTTTTTAATGGCAACGTCACGCTGATTGGAAAGCAGATGATCGGCATCGCCGTGGGCGCCGCGTGGGCCTTTTGCGGAACCTACGCGATCCTTAAAATTGTGGACAAAATGGTCGGCATCCGGGTCTCCCGCGACGAAGAGATGCAGGGGCTTGATCTCACCCAGCATGGCGAAAACGCCTATACGATGTGAATGGAGGGCGGGATAACCGGAAAACGAGCCATCGCATAAATTATGCTTGTGAAAAATGCGGCCTTAAATTAGAGTACCTCAACCAAATATTTATCGTTTAAGGGAGGAATTACGACAATGAAGAAGACGCCCCAAGACGTCCTTAATTTCATTAAGGACAACGATGTAAAGAACGTCGACCTTAAATTCATGGATTTCCCCGGCTTGTGGCAGCACACCACCAAGCCGGCCTCCGAGATCGATCTCAGCACCTTCGAGGAAGGGGCCGGCTTTGACGGCTCGTCCATCCGGGGTTGGCAGCCGATCCACGCATCCGACATGGTACTTATCCCGGATCCCTCCACCATGGTGATCGACCAGTTCTTCGAGCGCAAGACCATCACTCTGGTATGCAACATTAAAGACCCGCTCACTCACGAAAGTTACAGCCGCGATCCGCGCTATATCGCCCAGAAGGCCGAGGCGTACTTGCGCTCGAGCGGCATCGGCGACATCGCGTTCATGGGCCCGGAAGCAGAATTCTTCATTTTCGACGACGTGCGGTACGACACCAAGCAGGGGCACAGCTTCTATTTTGTCGACAGCAACGAGGCGCAGTGGAACACCGGCCGCGACGAGAAGCCGAACCTTGGCTACAAGCCGCGTTACAAAGAAGGCTATTTCCCCGTCGCCCCGACCGATTCCCAGATGAATCTGCGCGACAGGATGGTGGACATGATGCAGCAGTCGGGCATCCAGATTGAAACCCAGCACCATGAAGTTGCCACGGCAGGCCAGGCGGAAATCGATATGCGCTTCAGCTCGCTCGTCGATTGCGCCGACAAACTGATGCTCTTCAAGTACATTGTCAAGAATGTGGCGTGGCGGAACGGGAAAACGGCAACCTTCATGCCCAAGCCGATTCAGGGGGATAATGGTTCCGGTATGCACGTGCACCAGTCGATCTGGAAGGATGGCAAGCCGCTCTTCGCCGGTAACGAATACGGCGGTCTCTCGCAGATGGCGATGCACTACATCGGCGGCATATTGAAGCACTCCAGGGCGCTGGTGGCCTTTACTTCGCCAACCACCAACAGCTTCAAGCGTCTGGTGCCCGGCTTTGAAGCCCCGGTGAACCTGGCGTATTCCAGCCGTAACCGCTCCGCTTCGATCCGCATCCCGGTCTACTCCAGCAGCCCGAAGTCCAAGCGCATTGAAGTGCGGTATCCCGACCCGAGCTGCAACCCGTATCTGGCGTTTTCGGCAATGCTGATGGCCGGCCTCGACGGCATCCAGAACAAGATCAACCCGGGCCAACCGCTCGATAAGGACATCTACGGCCTGTCACCGGAAGAGCTGTCGGAAGTTCCGTCGCTGCCCGGCTCGCTGGACGAAGCGCTGCTCGAGCTTGAAAAAGATCACGAGTTCCTGCTCAAGGGGGACGTGTTCACCCCGGACGTTATCGAAACCTGGGTGGAATACAAGCGCGAAAAAGAGATCAAGCCCGTTCGCATGACTCCCAGCCCGATGGAATTCGCCCTTTATTACGATATCTAAGCCGTAAAAATATTTATCCTCTCCGGGCTTTCAAACCCGGAGAGGACGTATTACAATACCTTCCATGCAAAAAGTCCTGCTTACGGAAGATGATCCCCTAACGATGCATGTGTTGCAGACTTTTCTGCAATCGCAGAATTTTCAGGTGGTGCCCGCGTCGGATGGCACCGAGGCTATGGCGCTTCTAGAGGGCCAACCTTTCGATATCGTTATCAGCGACATCCAAATGCAGCCGATGGATGGGTTAACCTTTCTGCGGTCGGTGCGGGATAAAGGTAATAACATGCCGTTCATCATTATGACGGCCCACCCAAAGATAGAGAGCTACATCCAGGCCGTACATATGTTGGGCGCCTTTGAATACATTCAAAAGCCGCTCGACTTGGACATCCTGATGGTTGTTATCAAGCGTCTTTTAAATTCGGGAAAAGCCGCTACTTCCTGATGTAGCCGTCAATTGTCATCTTTATATAGCCCCCGTATATATTTAGTAGACACTCCATTTGTCCTATGGCCCAAATAAGGACATTTCCGGCCCAATCCAACCCTGGCTCAGATGGCAATATGTTGATAGTAAACTAGTTAGCTATATTGTGGTCGCGGGCATAGTCATTGCATTAAAATATAAGTCAAGAATTGGTTTACATACAAAGTTAAGGGTTGATAATAAGGCAATGTTGAATATTAGGCAGTTACAGAAGTCACCGTGGGCGGTTTTATCCGCCGTGCTATTCGTTTTTTGGATAGCTGCCTGTGGTTCTGCGCCTGATAATGCTGGTACCGGCACAAGTACCGGAACCGGCACAGGTACCGGTACCGGTACGACTGTTTCTTTGAGCACACTGGGGATTGATACCACAACGGTCGCGCATTCCACATGGGTTGCCACCGCACCCCATAGCACGTACCTGTGCAATGATTGCCATACTGTTGATCGCGAGAAAGTATGTGCGCAAAGCGGGTGCCACCCGTTCTCAAAGTATACGGCCTTGGCCACCAATTTCAATCATACTTCCAACAATACCGGAGATCAGTGCAACAAATGCCACAGCTTGAAGCCGGAGCCCACCGCCACCGATGCGGTGAGGATCGCCGGTTGGCGCGAGAACGTGAAGATAACCGACACCACCAAGTGGCATGTCTCACTCAAAGGAGTCTGCACCAACTGTCACGATCCGGTTAAGCATGATCCCAAGACAACATTGGCTATTTTCCCTGCCAGCCACAAAACCGACACCACACGGCAGTCGGCTTGTGAAACGTGTCACTATTACAAAGTCAACAGCGCCGGTACCGGCGGCACTTGGGGCGGCGGCGGCCATCCCGCGGTAACGGCCGGTTGCCGGACGGCAACGTGCCATACGCATACGAAACCGACCACCCAGAATAATCAAGAGGGCGGTTACGTTGCGGGCCAGCACTATGACGCAAATGCGGGTGGCTCCGTGAGCGCCGGACCGTTTGAGTGCGAATGGTGCCACAAAGATGTGGCATCCGGAGGTTACTCCAGTTGGAATCTGTCATTCAGCAAGAGTGGCCACCGTAAGGGAACGACCAAGTGGGATATCAGATCGTGCGGCGCTTGCCACCCCAACAGCATCCCATCATAACAATGGGCCGGCACGAAAAAGAAACACCGAGGGGAGTGATAATGCGCAGCCTCATCGCAATGAAAGACAACAGCATGAAACATACCGCAAAAATCTTAACCGGGCTTTGCTGCGTTCTCATGCTTGCTTTTACCCTTGCCGCTTGCGGAGGAGGCAAAGATGGTGAAGGCAGCGGGGACACCACCACGCCCGTCGTGACCACCCCCACCACCGTTGATATGAGCACTATGGGCATTGACACAAAAACGATTCCCCACGCCACATGGATCGCCACCGCCCCCCATAGCACGGCTGTCTGCAACGACTGCCATTCCGTCGACAGCAATGCCATTTGCGCACAAAGCGGTTGCCATCCGTTTTCGAAATACACCTCGCTGGCCACCAACTTCAACCATGTCACAAACAAGACCGGCGAGCAATGCAACAAATGCCATAGCCTGACGCCGGAGCCCACCGCAACCGATGCGGTAAGAATAGCCGGCTGGCGCAAGAACCTAAAATTAACCGACACCACCAAGTGGCACATCGCGCTTAAAGGGGTCTGCACCGACTGCCACGATCCGGTTAAGCACGACCCCCTGACAACATTGTCCATTTTTCCAACCAGCCACAAGAACGATGCCACGCGGCAGAAGGCTTGCGAAAAATGCCACTACTACAAGGTGAATACGGCCGGTACCGGCGGTAAATGGGGTGGCGGACACACGGTCGTGACCAGCGGCTGCAACGCCAGCGGTTGCCACACTCAGCACTATTCCGGGTACGATTGCGCGTGGTGCCATAGCGGCGCGATTACCAATAGCTACACCAGTTGGAAGAATACATGGACCCATCGGAAGGAAAACAGCCAAGGTTGCGCCGCATGTCATGGCGCTGGCGGATTCGGCGACTAAGCCGGTACCGATACGTGTAATTGCCATGCGCCGCCGATATGTGTGGCGCGGTCCACGGCCGTTTGTGTTAGACTTTTCCACATAGATAATCGGGGGAAGGCTTGAGAAAAATATTCGTGGCATTGGCGTTGGCAATGTTATTGCCGCTGGGCGGCGCTGGCAGCGCATACGCCGTCGACTTTTCTAAAATAACCCTTAACGGCTTTATCGATCTTGAGTATACCCAAAGCAGTAACAACGCCGATAACCCGAACGGCGCTTTTCACCAGCACCACTTAAGCTTCCTTTTGGATGTGCCGGTGGATGAGCGAATCTCCGGTCATTTCCACATCGAGTTCGATCACGGGGTGAACACCGCGGTATCAAACGGCGGGGACATCATCGTGGAAAAATCGTTTATCCAATATTTCCATAACGACCTCTTGCAGTTCCGGTTCGGCAAAGCGCTCACTCCCTTCGGTTATTTCAACGAAGTGCACGATGCCACGCCGGTGTTTCTTTCGTTCGGCATTCCGCGGACAATTTATCGCCAGCACGAGCGTGGCGGCACCTCCATGTTTCCCAAATGGACGACCGGTGTCAACGTGCTGGGTGTCAGGGAGTATGGCAATACCATCGTGGAATATATTTTCTACGTGGGAAACGGGGAAAACTTGCCAACCGTGAACGATGCGGAGCATGACAGCAACCGGAATAAGGCGTTTGGCGGCCGTATTGCCATTCAACCCGTGGAAAAGACAAGTCTGGCGGCTTCTTTCTACAGCGGTGAGAAGGCCGAATCGGCTTCGCGCCTCGCTACCAGCCATACCACGTGGGGACTCATGTTCGCCACCGGCGCCGGGGACTTGGGCGCTCTTTTTGAATACGCCAGTTCGGATGTCGGCGGCACGGTGGATACCGGCGCATATGGGCAGCTTTCCTATACGGTAAACAAACAAGTTACCCCTTATTATCGCTATGAACAGACGGATCCTGACACTTCGTCGGCGGGCGATGGTTGGACCGAGCAGATCGTCGGCGTCAACTATATGCCATTGGACAACCTCATTTTCAAAGCGGAAGTTGCCGATCATACCCGCGGCGCGGGCAATCGGGATATCGGCGTCGACCCGAATACGCTGGAAGCTAATCCAAAAAATTACACGGATTTTCGGTTTGCGGTAACACTCTTTTTCTGAGTGGGATGATTATGAAACGGATGTTCCCGTTGTTGGTCATTGCGGCCCTGCTGGGATTTGTTCGCCCCGCCTTTGCCGAGATGGTAGTGATCGTAAACAAGGATAATCCCCTGGCAACCATCAGCAAGGCCGAAATTGAAATGATCTATCTCGGCAAAAAAAAGCAATTTCAAAACGGCTCACCGGCCATACCGGTGGATCTTCCCGCCGAAAGCCATCTCCGGCGGGAGTTCTTCACCAATGTGCTGGACAAGTCCGAGGAATCGTACCGCCTGTATTGGGTGCGGATGATTTTTTCAGGCAAGGGCCAGCCCCCGTTGACGCTTAGCGCCGAAAACGAGGCGGTCAAATTCGTATCCCAAAACAAAGCGGGTATAGCGTTCGTTGATTCCGACGGCATTCTTCCCGGCGTCAAGGTTGTTACCATCAGTGGAATGAAGTAACCGGAGTTCAAGGTGAAATTGCCTTTTCGCCTTACCATTCACCGGAAGCTGTGGGGCCTGTTGCTCTTTTTCCTCGTCATCATGGCGGCCAGCGTCGCCACCACCTACCTCGGTTCCATGCGCATAAGCCGCTATCTCGATTCCAACGAAGTCGAGACCCTTCGCCATACCGTGGCGTTAAAGAACAACTTGAATGAGATTGAACAGTCTTTCAACGATGCCGCGGCCCAGCGGGAGCCGGCGCTGATCGTCCAGGCCGAACAGATATCCCACGAGTTTGACGATCACATCGCCGCGATGATTCATGGCGATCCGGGGAATGCGGCACGGTACGAAAAGATCAAAAAGTCATTCCATGAATATTTTGTGGCGGCCAGGAGCGGCGCCAGGCAACTGCTCGGCGGGGAAGGATTTTCGTCATCGGTGCTTCTCAGCGCCCAAAAGGTGAATACAATACTCCCCTCCCTGCGCGAAGACGTGGAAAAGTTGATTAGCAACAAATATGTTCTTTTCGAGGGGATGCTCACCCTTGCCACCGGCGCGGCGAAATCGATTGTGCGGCGTGAAATCATCGTAACGGGATTTATTGCCCTCATTGGATTCGCGCTCGTGTTTAAAACCATCGATAGCATTCTCAAACCGATTGACAGCCTGTTGAACGCCACCGAGGAACTGGGCAAGGGAAACCTGACTATCCGCACACGCGTAATATCCAACGACGAGGTGGGAGAATTGGCTCGCTCGTTCAACGATATGGCCGACCGTCTGGAAAATGAAAGGGATAAGCTGGAAGAAAGCCGCCAGAAGCTGACCCAACTGCTGCAAGAGCGCGAGGAGATGCAAAGGGAAATCGTTAAAAACAACGAAGAACTCAAGCGCGCCAACACGTTGCTGCAAAAGGCCGACCAGGCCAAAAGCCAATTTCTTGCCAGCATGAGCCACGAACTGCGGACGCCGCTCAACGCCATGATCAATTTCACCGATCAGATCATTGAAGATTGGGAGGACTTGAAAAATAACGACGAGTGGTTTTTGGAAGCCCGTGAAATGCTTGTGCGGGTGCTCGGATCCAGCCGCCATCTGCTCGATCTGATAAACGAACTGCTTGACCTGGCAAAAATTGAGGCCGGCAAAATGACGCTCGACCTGGAAGAAGCCGATCTTGCGGGCATCGTGCGCGAGTGTGTTCTCTCCGTCTCTTCATTGGCGAAAAAGAAAAATCTTCCCCTGACAGCCGATTTTACCGGTGAAAATACCCCTATCAAATGTGATCGGCGCAAGGTAAAGCAGGTGGTTATCAATTTGTTGAGCAACGCGATTAAATTCACCGATCAAGGCGAGGTGCGGGTCGCTGTGGCCGCCGCGCCGGGCGGCTACCGGATAAGCGTCAGCGATACCGGTATTGGCATTCCGGAGGAATACCACGCCCGCATATGGGACCGTTTCCAGCAGGTGGATAGTTCCGATAACCGCAAACATGCCGGAACCGGGTTGGGGTTGAATCTTGTTAAAGAACTAACGGAGATGCATGGCGGAACGGTCATGTTGTCGAGCGTGCCGGCTGGCGGCACCACGTTCACCGTGTATTTTCCCGCGAAAGCCGCTGGCGGGGAGACTGTCAAGGCCGGATAACCGCTGCAGACCGGTCAGGCCGGTGTTTGCAGCATGGGGAAGGACACCGTAAAGGTACTTCCTTTTCCCGAATTGCTGGCAACATGGACTGATCCGTTATGCAACTCGATTACTTTTTTAATCATGGTAAGCCCCAAGCCATTGCCGCCGTATTTGCGCGTGATGGATCCGTCAAGCTGGTAGAACGCCGAGAAAATGCGATTGAACTCTTCCGCGTCGATTCCCACCCCCTCGTCAATCACTTCCAGCGTCATTTGGGCGCCGTTACGGTACAGACGCAACCGCACTTCCGCCTCCGGCTCGGAAAATTTAAGGCTGTTGAGAAGCAGCTCGAACACCACTTCCATCATCTTTTCCGAATCGCAGATAACGATGGGTATGTCGCCTTCAACGATAAAGCTGATCGCGTGGTTTTCCGCGATTTTGAGTTTTTTTATGTTTTGAACAGCCAAGTCCACCAGATCCCTGAAATCCACCGCGTCGCGGCTGAGCTGTATGGCGCCGGCGTTGATCTCGGAAATGAGGAGCAATGTGTTTATCATGCGCAGCAAAGACCGCCCCTGTTCGTGGATGACGCGCAATTTATCCTTTGTTTTTTTATCGCCGCCCTCCATACTCATCAATATCTTGCTGAAGCCGATGATGCCGGTCAGCGGCGTTTTAAGCTCGTGCGATACATTGGCCAGGAATTGATCTTTGAGCTTATTGGCGGCAACCGCGCTGGCACGCTCCCGCTTGAGGTCTTCCAGCGCGGCGGATAGCATCAGATTTGCCGCCCGCGTATCGTTTTCCTGCCGGGCAAGGAATTTTCCACTGAACCGGCGGATATTGTAATTCGCGCATTCATCCACCAACTCCAGCGCCGCGTTAATTTCTTCACGGGGCATATGTTCAACGATGATGGGACGGATGATGTCACGGAGCAGCTGGAAAGCTTCCTGCACTTCTTCCAGTTTGAAGCCGGCGGCGCTCCGCCTTTGCACAAGGTCGTCTATAAACCGGTTGATTGGGGCGGGATCGCCGCGAAGGATGAAAGCGAGGCACGCATCGAAGGATACTTTGCCGGCTTGCCGCAGTTCGTGTTCGGGCCGCCGCCGGTACGATTCCGATACCCGCTGCAGACGCGCCACAAACTGCCGCAAAATCACGTCTCCGTAGCGGTGCAACAATTCGTCCAACCGCATCAGCATTGTTCCATGGCCCTATCAACTAAGTGAAACGCGCCGCTTTTCCGCGGGCTGGCGCGTGTACCGGCCATCATGCGGCGGCATGCGCGGATACTGGCTGAACAAACCCTATTAGGCGCGTGGGCCATACAAAGGGGCCTTCTTCACCATTATTTCAACGGCCTCCTCGGCGGTGTCGGCCAAATAAATGCAGTTAACATCGGCGGGGCTTATCATATTTCCATCCTTCAACTTTAAATGAATCCAGTCGATCAAGCCGTTCCAGAATTCTTTGCCGATAAGGATGACGGGGAAGGCGGCTATTTTTTTCGTTTGCACCAGCGTAACGGTTTCAAACAACTCGTCCAGCGTGCCGAAACCCCCGGGCATGAAGATGAACGCGGTTGAGTATTTGAGCAGCAACACTTTACGGACAAAAAAATAGTTCATTGTGATGGCCGGTTCGATATAGGGATTCGCCTTCTGCTCCTCCGGAAGAAAAATGTTGATTCCCGCCGAATGGCCGTTCGCCTCGTGCGCTCCCCGATTGACCGCTTCCATCACCCCCGGCCCGCCACCGGTAAGCACGGAATAGCCCGCCTTCGCCAGCAGCTGCCCAAGCTCCAATCCAATCTGGTATTCAGTCGAGCCGACCCTGACGCGGCTGGAACCAAAGACCGTCACATATGGACCTTTATCCATCATCAGCCGGAAACCGGTGGCGAACTCCGATACGATGTTTTTGAGACGGTTGATATCTTCATCCGAAAGGCCTTCGGGAAGGTTATGGTACAGATGGGAGACGATCTCTCCCTTTTTCTCCAATTCGGCTTTGCGGTCAAATTTTCCTGTCATTTGTCGAATTCTAGCATCAGCGGCGGGTTAAACAATAGACTTTAGTTTTTCCCCTGCGTTTTTTCGGTTTGCTTTTCTTTCCGGTTTTCAAGCCCTTTTTCGGTGGAGAGCGCCTTTGCCGGAGTCTCCAGCACTCTTTGGAAAATTCCTAAAATGGCGCGGGCAACCGATTCGCCCGGCACCGACGTAACAACCGGATCATCCATCGGGCCGGACACGTCGTAATAGGAAATGACAAGCGATTTTTGATCCCCGGTGAGCAAGGGGCCCGCCACTGGAATATGGGAAATGATCGTATCGACCGAAGTGAACGGTTTTACGCCGAGAAACAGCTTTACCGTGCCATTGTTAAAGTTGAAGTCGCCCGCCGCCGACATTCGCGCCACCTCTCCCTCCATCACAAGATCGTCGGAATGCCCCGTTCCCTTTTCAATGGTCATATTTCCCTTGATGCTGGTATATGGCAGGCCGCTTCCTCCTTGGCGGACGCCCCGTTTTTCCAACGGGGTGATCGCGGAAAGAATATCGCCCGTGCCCGCGAGCTGGGTTATGAGGCCGTCCACCGCCGCGAACCGCATGGTTCCATTCAATGTGTGGCGGAGGTCTTCCCATCGCAGCCCCTCGCCGTATAAGGTTCCCTCCATGTCTAGCCTGCCGGTCACCTTTTTTAAATGTGGCCAGAAATCTTTTATCATCGGCTCCATCTCAACCCCGCTCACCTTCATCTCGGTGGTAAATAACGGCTTTTGCGGCTCCACGTTCAAGCCGCCCGTTGCGTCGCATTTCCCATGATACGAGTTGAAACGTACCGTATTGAATGTGAACTGGTCGCGGTAATAATGCATATCAAGGTCAAGGTCGCCATAGGGAATGAAGCCGAGCGTGCCGGAACTCGAGTGGGCCTGGACGAACAGTTCGGGGTTCACTTGAGGTTCCTCGGTCCACCACGGGTCGGGCGCCCCTTCCATCCAGACCACGTCGGCCAGATCAAGTTTTTTTGCCCTCACATCCAGGCGGAGAACCGTCTTTTTATTGATGGAAACGGAGCCGCTGGCCTCGGCAACGCAGTTGCCGCTGGTAAACGGGATGCCGGTGAATGTGATCAAGTCTCCCTTCAGCCTGACCGTGCCGGCCAAATTCTGGAATTTGTGGGGGAGTATTGTGTAAAAGCCGACTTTTTCGCCGCTCAACCAGCCGTGGAATTTCGGCCAAACCCCGGGTGAGAAGCGAACCGATACATCCCCCTTGACGTTTCCCTCCAATTTTAGGTAACCCAGCAGCGGGAGCGTATTCTTAAGGTGTTCAAGCTGTCCCAGATCAATATTTCCTATTTTTGCTTTCAGTGTTCCGCTGGCCGCGGGTTCCTTTCCGCCGTCGGTTATGTGTACTTCCCCGTTCACCTTGCCGGTCACCATTCCTTTTCTAAAATCCTTGATGTAGACGGGGCCGTCTGCCAGATCGACCGTTTCCACGTTTGCGCGGAAATCGTAGGCTTTCCATGAATGCGTGTCCGGCGCCGTGCCGTTGAATTTGATGTGGGAATTGCCGAAATCGACGCGTCCTTCATCAATGATGAGACGGTTGCCGCCTTGTAATGTTCCTCTGGTGGAAATGTTCAAAGGCCGGCTTGCCGGTTTGTCGACAATCCCCAGGAGGTTGACGTTTGCTTGGGTCAGATTCAGTTCTTCATGGAAGGCGAGGTTCTCCATCGTGCCGGAAAGGACGAGGTTTCCCACTATGTTTCCAGTGAGTCCCTCCCGCAACCGTTCTGCAATCAGCGGATTGTCCTCCATGCGTGGGATCGCGCCGGCGATCTCCACTTTAATATCCATATCGTATTCCGGCTCTGTGTACCGGCGTATCGCGCCGCTAACGGTGATAGCGCTCGTTTCGACGTTAAAGGCGGCATCTTTTATTTCAATGTCGTTCGGGGTCACATGAAAAAGGCCGTTAAATCCCGAAATAGGGACTTTGAACTGGTCATGGCGGAAACCAACGTTGTTAAAAAGGATATCCGCGTCCAGTTCCGTGATTCGTTGTTCCAGCAGGTCCGCATGCACATTCACGGTGGCGCTGGCGGTTCCTTCGACATCCCGTACCGGCTCGATCATCTCGTCCAGATTTTTGGATACGATGCGCCTCAAAGCCTCTTCACGCAACTCGGCGATATCAACATTCGCCGTCAACACGGCTTCGAGATACGGAGCGGTTCGTAACCCTGAAATGGATCCATGAAGTTTGGTGATGGCGCTATGGCCGTGGAGGGCCGAAAGGTTTTGAAAAGTAATCAGGTTTCCTTTGAGGTCGATCACTCCCTTGATTCCCCTCACCGGTTGTTTCATTCCTTTGATGAGAAAGCTCACCTCTTCCAGTTCCAACCGGCACGACACCCGCTCCATGTTTTCCAGGTCGGCGATATGCATGAACGAGCTATAGGGCCCATTGAAAATAAGGTTTGTTACCCGAAAGCGGCCAGCTCCCACACTCGCGCGTATTGACCGTACAATCGGGTCGTTCAGGTACGCGGGGGGTATGAGGCGGTCCAGTTTATCCAGTTCCACAAACGAAGTAGTGGCCCGGAAGCTGATGTCCGGGTTGGGATTGCGGTAGTTGGCAATTTCCAAATGCACATCGAGACGGGCTTCGGGAAGGAATATCTCGACGCGGTCAAGTGAAATTCTGTTGGGCCGGATGGCGCCGGTGATATTAAACCGGCGGGGTTCGACCGCGGCGGCGGCAAAAAGCGCCGGATTGGCCGTCGGCTCGATAGGGCGGGCGGAAAGCGATCCATGAAAAGCGAGTTCCTTGGACGGCCGGCCATCGAATTCAAAATTGAACGCGTAGACCTTGCGGGAATAGTGTTCAGGCAGCCAGCCAGACAGATAGGCGTCGAAACTGCCCGAATATACGGAATCGACGGTGATGGTTCCCTTGGTCAGCGAGTCGCTCCAATCCCAGTCGGGGGCGCCCATGCGGCTTTTCAGGGAAAGCTCCATCCTGCCCGGCTGGAGATGGCGATAGATCGGATTTTTTTGCAATGCCGGGTCAACCAGTTCGGTTTTGAATTTTATGTAGGAGGGGAACACCCACCGGCCGCCATGGAAATCCAGATTGATCCCCCGCAACAGCAGCAATTTCGCCGGTGGCGGTTCAACGGGTTCTTTTTCGGCCGATTCGTCCGCCCGGGCAAGAAAGAAGCTCGATGGACCGGCCGGATCAGACGGGGTAAGGTGCGGCGTCAATCCTTGTCCGTTGTTCTCTTCTTCAAAATATTCTTTGACCGCGCCGCTATCGTAGGCCGTTTGACGCGGTTCATCAAAAACTGCGGTATGGCGCGGGGCATACGCATCCGACAAGATCACATTGCCGTTGGTGACTAAAATGTTATCCGGCAACGCGGGCGTCCCGCCCCCCTTTTTTCCGCCGGTAAACAGCCGGTCGAAATTCCATTCTCCTTTTTCGTTCCGCTCGGCGGTCACCACAAGACCGTCGATGGAGAGGCGGGAAAGCCGGGGCGATCCGAACAGCAGTGACGGCAGCGAGATGACCGCCTCCAGCCTGCTGGCGCGGATAGTCATGCCGTTTTTGCCCGCGGTGGGAAGGATGGCCGCCACGCCGGGGCGGTACGGCAGCCACTCCAGCCGCTCGAAACCGGCTTGGACACCCGATACCCGCGCGATCTCGCCGATTATCCGGGAGCGGTAGTCGTTGAGGTTGATGCTGTATTTGGCAAATTCCATTGCCCCAAAACCAACCCCCCCGGCCAACAGGACGGTTGCCACGGCGATCCGGACGTATCCAAACACCTTGCTCATAATGGCATTATTTTAACAGCCCGGCGCGGTAATCCTTCTATGAAACCGCTCCACCCCGCAATTTTCCCAGAAGCGCGGTAAAGTCAGGCGGGAGCGGCGCCGTGAATCGCATCGTTTCGCCGGTGACGGGGTGTATCAGCGTCAGTATTTCGGCGTGCAGGGCGGGCCGGGCTATCAGTTTGGTTTTCTCTTTACCGTACAGGGAATCCCCCAATAGCGGATGTCCCACGGCCGACATGTGCACCCGTATTTGGTGCGTGCGGCCGGTTTTCAGCTTGAGCCGCACCAGTGTGGCGGCGCGGTAGACCTCCAGCGTTTCGTACATCGTCACGGCGTCGCGCGGGAAATTGGTTTTTACCGACATTTTTTTGCGGTAGAGGGGATGGCGGCCAATTGGTTTGTTGATAGTTCCCGACGCCGGGGTAATAACGCCGCGGATAACCCCCAAATATTCGCGCCCCATCGCGCGGCTTTTCAGTTGCTCTGAAAGCGCGGTGTGGGTGGCATCATTTTTGGCCACCGCTAAAAGACCGGTGGTTTCCCTGTCGATGCGGTGGACGATGCCGGGGCGGATTTTGCCGCCGATGCCGGAAAGCCCCACGCAGTGCCCCAGCAGCGCGTTCACCAACGTGCCGTGCACATGTCCCTTGGCGGGATGCACCACCATCCCTGAAGCTTTGTTGATGATGACGATATGTTCGTCCTCGTAAATGATGTCGAGCGGGATGCTTTCCGCCTCGGCATCCAACGGTTCCGGCGGCGGAATTTCCACCGCGAACTCTTCGCCGGCGCTTGTCTTGTGACGGGACGGCACCGGCTGACCCGCCAACGTAACCAGCCCTTTTTCAATAAGCCGCTGAACGGCGCTGCGGGAAAGCTCCGGGAGTCTCTCCGTTAAAAACTTGTCCAGCCGTTCTCCGTCCTCCGCCTCTTGCACGGCGATAACAATCCGATTGCTCATTTAGCTCTCCTGAATCCGCGATAAAGCAACATAAGCCCGCACACGAAACCGATGATGGCGATTCCTTGTGAGGTGCTTAGTGAAAGGCCCAAAAAGTGACCGCGCGGATCGCCGCGGAAATGCTCCACGATAAAACGTCCAAACGAGTAGAGGGTGATCCATCCGGCCATAAGCTGTCCGTCGAACTTCTTATGCCGCCGTATCGCCAGCAGGATGAGGAAGATGGTGAACTCGTTAAGCGAATCGAAAAGCTGCGTGGGATAGAGCGGCACCCCCAGCGGGGCAAGACCGGCGGGGTTGGTAAAAACAATGTTGATCCAGGAGCCGGTCGGCTTGCCGTAGCAGCAACCGGCCGCCAGACAGCCGAGCCGTCCAATGGCATGGGCCAGCGCGAGGTAAGGGGCCAGAACATCCGCCACCTTCCAGAACGGCAGCTTATGCTTGCCGATGAACCACCAGACCACCGGTACACAGGCGATGAAACCTCCGTAAAAGACCAGTCCCCCTTCCCAGAGTTTGAATATGCGCAGCGGTTCGGCGATGTATGCCGGATACTCCACTATCACGTACATCAGGCGGGAACCGGCGATGGCGGCGATGATGACGTAAAACCCGAGGTCGGCGATCAGGCCGCCGTCCAACCCCTCTTTTTCCGCGCGGCGGGCGGCGAGCGTTACACCCGTCACCAGTCCGATGGCCGCCATCAATCCGTAGGTAAAAAGTTTTATGGGGCCAATTTGCAGAAGTACCGGCAACATCAGCCGACCAGTACTTTCAGCGCGCCGGGGCGGGCGGCATGTTCGAATGCCGCAAGCCCTTCTTCCAGGGGGTAGGTCGCGTCGACCATCGGCTCCAGCGTTATCTGACCGGTTTCCATCAGTGCCAGCGCGTGTACGAACGGCCCGCAGCGCGAACCGATAACTGAAATTTCGTTGATGACGATATGGTTGACGTCAAGCTCCGCCGTGGGGTCGGCGATGGTGGTCTTCAGTATCAGATTGCCGCGCGGACGCACAAATCCCAGAGCCTTTTTTACCCCTTCCGGCCGGCCGGTGGCATCCACCACCACGTCGTATTTCTTGCCCGGCTTCAGTTCCCCTTCCAATAACGTGGCGATGTTCTTCCCCTTCAAAATATCCAGCTTTTTCTTGTGTCGGCCGCAGAGCGTCACATTGGCCCTCAGGGTTTCCACCGCCTGCGCCACCAGAATTCCCAGCTTGCCGTCGCCTAGCACCAGCACGGCCATGCTGCGCACCGGCACCTGCTCCGTGATGCGGTAAGCGGCGGCCAAAGGTTCGATGAAAACCGCCTCCACGTCACTCATGTATTCGGGTATCTGGTGAAGGTTCCGTTCCGGCAACGTGAGGTATTCGGCGAACGCGCCATCGCGCCCGGCGATGCCCAGCACGGTACGCGCGGGGCAGTGCGCCTGCTCGTCCCGTTCGCAATATTCACATGTGCCGCAGCCGCAGTTGATCTCCCCGGTTACCCGCGCGCCAATCAATCCCTTGTCGTCCGCTTCTTGCACGATCCCCGCGAACTCGTGTCCCGGCACGCCGGTGAAATTCATGTAGCCCGCCGCGATTTCAAGATCGGTGCGGCAGATGCCCGCCTTCAGCACTTTGATAAGCGCCTCGCCCGGCTTGCGCCGTGGCATTGGCAGGTCAGTGCGGAACGACAGTTTGCCGTGGCTGAAATAAAGTCCCTTCATATCGGTATCCCATATGGCGTGAAAAGTTTGTTGTTTATGTCGTTTTGAGCCGCCTGATAACTGGCCGGCGTGCCGATATCTGCCCAGTAGCCGCCGTAGTCGAATGTATACAGCGGCGCGCCCGAGGCCAACAGTGGCGGATAAACTTCAACCGAGATGTTAACAGGTCTTCCCCCCGGAATGTAGCTGAAAATAGCGGGGGAAAGGACGTGGATTCCGGTGAACATCATCGGCGCGGGCTTGGCCGCGAGCGCCGCGTAATCCGGGTGGCGCGCGCTGAGGTAGCGCATGAGACGGCCGTCGGGCGCATTTTCCAAAATGCCGGTGGTTCCGGGGGAGGGGTTGGGGCGAATCACCAGCGTCGCCAGCGTCTTTTTTTCCTGATGAGCGCGGATGACGGCATGCAGATCGGCGTTCACCAAAATGTCGCTGTTAATAACCACAAACTCATCGCCGTTGAGGAACGGCTCGCACCCCTTGATTCCTCCGGCGGTGCCAAGCAGAATCGGCTCTTCGGAAAACCAGAGCGTGAGATCGCGCGGCATTCCCGTTTTCAAATCATCTTTTATCATCCTCCCCAAATGGTGGAGGTTGATGGCGATGCGCCGGATGCCGTGGGCGTACAAAAGGCCGATGGCGTTGCGTATCATCGTGGTGCCGCCGATATTGAACAGCGGCTTGGGGGTGGTATTGGTCATGGGGCGCAACCGCTCGCCCAGACCCGCGGCCAAAATCATGCCCCGCACGTTGTTTTACGCGGCTCCAAAATCGTGTAACATGTCGGGAGATTATACCATTTCAACGGGGGTAACCAGAGAGTGAGCACCGAAGCCGCGCCGCAAATAGAGTTGCTGGCGATAACGCCGAACGCCGAACGCCTGATCGAGGAGGCGGGGCGCACCTGCTATCTTTCGTTCGATAAGATGACGGACGACTCCTCCAAACGGTTCATCCGCATGGTGGTTAAAAACGGGCACCACAGCGTACTGGAGCACGCCAGCGCCACGTTTCGAATCAAGGGGGGATCCCGCAGCTTCACGCACCAGATCGTGCGGCACCGCGTGGCTTCGTTCTCGCAGCAATCGCAACGTTATGTCAGCGAGGACGATTTTCAGATAGCCGTCCCGCCGTCCATCAAGGGGAATCCCGAAGCCCTGACCGTATTCAACGCGCTTATCGAGCACGCCCGCGCGGCATACGCGAAGCTGAAAGCGCTGGACATCCGCAAGGAGGACGCCCGCTTTGTCCTGCCGAACGCCGTCACCAGCGAGATCGTCATCAGCGCCAATTTCCGTGAATGGCGGCACATCCTCGATGTGCGTCTGGAGAAGGGGGCGCAATGGGAAATACGTCTCATCTGCGAAGAGATATTAAAGGTGCTTGCCGCGCACGCCCCCACCGTCTTCGAGGACATGGTGGCTCCGCGCGAGTAGATGCCTGCCGTGCGTCATTCCTCTTTGAGGCACGCTCCTTTTACCTGCCGGTTTTTTCGCCAAGCTTAAAGAAAAAGATATATAATTTGGTAAAGGGCGAAGGTTGGCCGGATGCGGGCCGGTTGGGCAAGTGACTATAAAGAGCAACTCCAGTTGTGATGATCTGTCTTGAGGAGGTTTTATGGGACACATGCATCTCGTGTTGAATCATTTTCCGGTTGCGGGTCTTTTCTTTTGCTTGTTCGTCATCGGGTTTGGCTTCCTGAAAAACAGCGATGAAGTGAAGGTGCTGGCGCTTTGGTCGTTTACCGCAATCGCCATCTTGACGCTTGGCGCGTATTTTACCGGCGAATCCGCCGAGGAACTTGTGGAACATATGCCGGGGGTCGCCAAGGCGATGATAGAAGACCATGAAGAGGCGGGCACCGTGGCGCTTATTTTCATAGAGCTCATCGGCGTCCTTTCCTTGGCGGGCTTGGTGTTACACCGCAAGAATAAAATCCTGAACGCCAATTTGCTGAAAGCAATATGCGCGCTGTCCGTTATCGCGGCGGTTTTGACAGGCTATACCGCAAACCTTGGCGGCCAGATTCGGCATACGGAAATCAGGGCCGGTTATATCCCCGCGCCAGTGGGCGGAAATCCGGAAGGGGCCAAAGGCCAATAGTATTTTTTCGGCAATTACGGCAAGTTGGTTTCCCGGCGGGGCATCCGTACCTAGAACGAGTTCCAGTTGTTCAACGGCTCGTTCGGGGGCTGATCCGTCCGCTCTGCCATGACCTCGCCAACCGTATCGGATAAAAATGCTTCCAGACGGTCGTCCCGCGCGTTGCTGGCCTCGGTTGGCCTGCCGTCATCCATCATCAATGTCGCGGCAAGGGCGATGACAAAAGTTGCGGCCAATCCCCACGGCAGATACTTGAAGACGCCGGTTGCCGGCGCGGCGGTTTCCTCCCGCGCGGCGGCGAGTATCCGCGTGTATTCCCCCGCGGGCGGGGGAGGGGGAACGGGACGGTTATGGCGCAGCATTTGATCCAAATCGAGTTCGTCACGTTCCCGGCTCATACTGTTACTCCGTTTTCCTGAAAAAACTTTCCCATTTCGGCGCGGGCGTAATGCAGGCGGGATTTCACCGTCCCTTCCGGCAGGCCGAGCGCGCTGCCAGCTTCTTTTATGGTGAGTTCCTCAAAAATGCACAGCGTTACCACCGCCCGCTGTTCCGGTGAAAGCCGCATTAATCCTTTTTTCACAATGTCGCGGTTGATGGCATTGGTTTCGCCCCCTTCGCCGCCGGGCAGATCCGGCAGCCAGCTCTCCGCTTTGGCCGCCGCGTTTTTTCGGCACCAGTCCAGCGCGGTGTTGGTGGCAATACGGTAAATCCAGGTTTTGATGTTGGCGTTTTCCCTAAAGCCCGGCAGCCCTTTCCATATCTTTATAAATGTTTCCTGCGCGAGGTCATCCAGATGTTCCCCGCCGCAGATGTTGTACAACACCGCACGCACGAGTGGCGCGTGGTTGTCATAGACGGCCTGGAATTGGTCTTGTCCGCCGCCGTTGTTTTTCAGCGTCATGCGTTTATTTTATAACGGTTATTTATTTTCTGGGCTTTTTATCTCCGGTTCGGCTTGCCGCATACCGTGGTGATCCATCTCCTCGTGATGCAGTTTGGCCATTCTTTTGCGCTGGCCGGAGGTCAGTAGCGCCCGTATTTTGAGGAACGATTCAAATCGCGCCTCGGTAACAGCCGTGCGCAGCGCGTGGATTTTGCCGTGTTGTTCGCGTAATTGGGCGTCTGTGGCGTCGCCTTGCATCATGTCGCGCATTTTTTCATGTTCCGCGCGCAACTGTTCGGATGTGGCCTTCACCGCTTCACGCTGTTCGTCCCGGATTGCTTCGATCTTTTCTTTCTGACCGGCGCTCAAGTTCAATTTCTCCAGCCATTGGTGGCGGCCCTCTTCCGGCTTTCCGTACATTCCGTGTCCCTTTCCGTGTGGGCCGGGCGATCCATCTCCCCAAGGTTCCGCCGCCGCGTAGCCCGTTCCAAGCGCGATAGCCGCCACCGTGAAAGCCATGCAAGCTTTAAGAACTAACGCTTTTTTCATAACACGCTCCTTTTTAATTCTGTTTTGTTAGACGCTCGGCTGGTGGAAAAGGTTCATGCAATTGGCCTGGTTATGCCGCGTCGCCGGGGGGGAGAAGGGATAGCGTTCCGCCCCGGTTGCCGTCACAATCCACCCACAAATAAGGCACCGTAGCGGTATCCGTCAGCCATTGGATACCTTCCACTCCTTTTAGCATGGAGATGGTGCACAGGCTTCCGGCCGCGATACACCGTTCGGCGGCCACGCTCACGGCGGATAATCCCCGCACCGGCCATCCGGTAGCGGGGTTGAGGATATGGCTGTACCGCACGCCGTCTATCATGATGCAGCGTTCGTAATCGCCGCTGGAGGCGAGCGCCCCTTCAAATAATTCCACGCTTCCCAAATGACCGCCGGGGCGGTGCGGATCCGTTATGCCGATTATCCACGGCTGGGAGCCGGGATGCGGGCCGATGATTTTGATGTCGCCGCCCAAATCCACAAGGCCGCTGGTGATACCATGGGCAACGCAGACTTCCGCCGCCCGGTCGGAGGCGTACTCCTTTCCGATGCCGCCGAAGTCCAGCTCCATGCCGGGCACCGTAAAGGTGAGATGCGGCGGCTTCCATATTATTTTTTCCATGCCGACTTTGGGCAGCAGAGCGTTTATCGCGGCCTGATGGGGCAAGGTGTCGAGGGTATCGGAACTGAAATCCCACGCCTTGCGCAGGATACCGGAGGTGATATCGAAAAGGCCGCCGCTTTTTTGGTGGCAGGCAAAGGCGTAGTCGGTTAGCAGGGCGGTTTCTTCATCCAGGGTTGCGCCGCCGCCGCGCTGGGCTATCCGGTTTATTTCGGATAGGACGCTGCCGGGGTTGTAGCGCGAATACCGTTGCTCGATGCGTAGAACTTCGGCGGTGGCCGCTTGCACTGCCGCTTCCGCATGGGATTCACCGGGCGAATAGAGGTAGAGGTTGCATTCCGAGCCCATCGCGGAGAACGGGTAATGATAAAGCTCAAGCATGGAGCGCCGCAACATTGGTCACGCGGGAAGAATAACCGGCTTTGTTTACCGAATAAAGCGGGAAAACGGTCAAGCCAATTTCCCGCGGGCGGAGGTTATCCCGAGGGACTCCGTACCCTCCGGGCCGGGAATCCCCTTCTAAGGGGACAGGCGGGATGAAGGTAATGGCAGCGCTATCGGGCACTGTCAGCCCATTCCCGTGCCAATATTCCATAAACCACGTGATCGACATAGCGGCCGTTCACATATTCCGCCTCGCGAATAATCCCTTCGCGGCAAAAGCCCAGTCTTTCGGCGACCGCCCGGCTTTTAATGTTTTCAGTGGCGCACGCTATTTCCACCCGGTTCATTCTCAACCCGTCAAATGCAAAGTCCGTAAGAATCCGGCAAGCCTTCGTGGCCAGCCCCCTGCCTTGGCGGGAGGAATCTATCCAATATCCCAGACCTATGATGCGATTTGCCCAATCAGCCTTGCGGTAACTGATGAATCCTACAAGTTTTGATTGAAGGAAAATGCCAAAAGGCACCCCGGCGTAAGTCAGGTATTGTTTGCGGCCGTCATTTATATAGGCTTTGGCGTCCGATAACTGAAAGGCGTTATTGGGAAATGGCAACCACTTCTTGAGATAATCATAATTGGCCGTGAGCAAGCTAAAAAGCTCTTCCGTGTCACGTTCTTCAAGCAAACGGAGATGGAATTCTTTATCAACATTCTCGGGCGTGGGGTTGTTTTCCATTTTTGCCGCGGAGTCATCCAGTTCTTTCATAGGTTCATCATGCTTTGTTGCCATTTGGACGTTATACGGATTTGAAAAGTTCAAGCACCATTTCATGTTTTTTTCAGTTCCCTCTTCCGGCGGGGGGCTGGACAATTGGCGGGCCGGACGGGCTGCGGGAATTCAGGGAAATGCCCGGTTATCGCCGTTAAGGGATGTTTGCTAAAGGTGGGCCAGATTGTGCGGGATGCCGGAGGTGATATCGAAAAAGCCGCCGTTGGATGGCGGCCCAACTATCATTTTTATTAGGCGCGGATGTTAATCTTGCCGCCCCGTCCTGCCGCCGGGCTGGGAGCTGAAGCTTTAGGGGCGCCGCCTTTGGGTGCGCTTGCTCGTTTGCTGGCACCGGAAGATACCCTCGGTGCGCCGCCGCCAACTCTAGAAATTCCGCTCATCTGATGCTCCCTCCAAAGTGTGCCATTTCAATTCTCTCCTTGCCTTCTGGCAAGTTAATCTCAAATTATGTTCTTCTGACAAATCTTATCGGAACCCCCGCGCCATAACTTTAGGCAAAATTAGTTCTATTTGAAGATATGTCTCAAGGAATTGGGTGTTGTCTGCTTAATATGTTGATATGTAATGTGTAATGGGTCAAATAGTGAGCCATCTGCGTGGCTGATTACCCGGCAAAACGGGACGGCGTTATTTTTTGGCGGGGGGCATGGCAGGGGAGGGGATTTCCTCGGCGCCCCACGTTTTTTCCAGGAACCGGTCGCGGCCTGAGCCGAAGCGGTACCGCTTGTAGTGTTCGGCGTTCTTCTTGTAAAAATCTTGGTGATATTCTTCGGCCGGGTAAAACTCCTCCGCCTTCCGGATCTCCACTACTATCGGTTTTTTGAATTTGCCCGACGCCTGCAACCGTTTCCTGGATTCTTCGGCAAGGTGTTTTTGCGTATCGTTGTGATAGAAGATGGCCGGCTTGTATTGCTCTCCGCTATCGGCGAACTGGCCGATGGGATTGGTTGGGTCGATGTTGCGCCAATAGATTTCCAGCAGGGCATCGTACGTCACCTTGGAGGGATCGAATTTCACCTGCACCGCTTCAAGGTGGCCGGTCGTGCCGGATGAAACCTCCTCATAGGTGGGGTTTGCCTTGGTTCCGCCTGTGTACCCGCTGATGACGTCCGTCACGCCATGCGTTTTCTCGAAGGGCGGTTCCATGCACCAGAAACAGCCTCCCGCGAATGTCGCCCGTTCCATGTGAGGTTCTCCCTTACCCGCGGCAAAACCCGTGTGAGCGGCCGCAAGCACGATGCACATGGTGATGATGGCGGTTCCTTTCATTGCGGTTAGCGGCGCTCGAAGAGTTTCAGGTAAGTCCCGTATCCCTCTTTTTCCATGTTGGCCGCCGGGATGAACCGGAGCGCGGCGGAGTTCATGCAGTAGCGCTGTCCGGTTGGCGACGGGCCGTCGGCGAAGACATGGCCGAGATGGCTGTTGCCATGCTTGCTCCGTATCTCCGTCCGGTTTTGTAAAAGTCCTTTATCGATCCGTTCGACTACATTTTCTTTTTCCAAAGGCCGGGAAAAACTGGGCCAGCCGGTTCCGGAATCGTACTTATCGCGGCTGCTGAAGAGCGGTTCGCCGGTGACGATGTCCACGTATATGCCGTCCTCTTTGTTATCCCAGTAGGCGTTGGCGAAGGGGCGCTCGGTGCCGTTTTCCTGCGTTACATGGTATTGTTCCGCCGTGAGGGTGGCGCGTAACCGCTCTTTTGGTGGCACTTTATAATCCGCCGCGTTAACCATAATCGCCATCACTCCAATTAGAACAATCACAACCACGGGGTGCCGATGTTTCATGGGATTATTATACGACATAGGGCTGGCGAGGTATACTTGGAGCCGGGGCGTCCTCCCATAAAAGATTTCGCTTGTTATTTCAAAATATTCTGGTATCCTCATAACAGTTTTAATGTTTTGCCAGATTTTGGCTGCTTGCTGATGACGTTAACCCGCCTCAGTCTTTGACTTCCAGAATTCGGCACCCCGGCACATCCGAATGAACGGGTGATATGCCATAGTCTTTTTTGTAAAGGATCCAGTAGATGAATATTTTCGTAGGCAACCTCCCTTTCGGCGCAACTGAAACCGACCTTCGCAGCCTGTTTGAGGCTCATGGCGCCGTGACCTCCGCCCGTGTTATCACCGACCGCGAAACCGGCCGTAGCCGCGGTTTTGGCTTTGTTGAAATGGAAGATTCCGATGCCACCTCCGCCATCGAAGCATTGAACGGCAAAGACCTCAAAGGCCGCCCGATGAAGGTGAATCAGGCCGAAGAACGCAAGGAACGGGCACCCCGCCGCTCCTGGTAATACCGACAACCTATTCAGGTCCGCCCCGGGTTAACGGGGCGGCGCCTTCTTTTTCCAAACGACTTTTTCAAATTATAGGAACAATTGCATGACCATTGCATCTTTTGACCACCTGGGGTTGGTGGAGCCCCTCCGCCGCGCACTGCGCGACGCGAAATATGAGACCCCCACCCCGATACAGGCGCAGTCGATACCGCACCTGCTGTTGGGGCGCGATTTACTGGGCTGTGCGCAAACGGGCACCGGCAAAACCGCGGCCTTCGCGTTGCCGATGCTTCAACTGATTTCAGAAGCCAAACTGCCGCTCCGGCGCAATGCGCCGCGGGCCTTGATCTTGGCTCCCACACGCGAACTGGCCAACCAGATTGGCGAAAGCTTCCGCACCTATGGCCGCCATATGCGCGTCAGCCACACCGTGGCGTTCGGCGGCGTCAGCATCGTCCACCAGATTCGGGCCATGTCCCGCGGTGTTGACATCCTGATCGCCACGCCGGGCCGGTTGCTCGACCTGATGAACCAGCGCCACGTGTTCCTCGATAAACTGGAAATCTTCGTTCTGGACGAAGCCGACCGGATGCTCGACATGGGGTTCATTCCCGACGTGAAACGGATCATCGCCGCGCTGCCGCAAAAACGGCAGACGCTGTTTTTCTCCGCCACCATGCCGGAAACCGTGACGGGGCTGGCCAACAGCCTCCTGCGCAATCCCATGGCGGTGACGGTGAGCCCCGTTTCCTCAACCGCCGAGAAGGTGGAACAAAAAGTTCTCTTCGTGGAGCGGGATAACAAGGAAACGTTGCTCCTTTCGCTTATGAAGGATGTCAAAATCAGCCGCGCGCTGATTTTCACCCGGACCAAGCATAAGGCCAACCGCGTGGCGGAAAAGCTGAACAAGAACAACATTCTCGCCGAGGCGATCCACGGCAACAAATCGCAGGGAGCCCGCATGCTCGCGCTGAAGAATTTCAGCGCCGGCCGCGCCCGCGTTTTGGTGGCCACCGATATCGCTTCGCGCGGCATCGACATCAAGGGGGTGACGCACGTCATCAACTTCGAAATGCCGATGGAGCCGGAAGCCTACGTGCACCGCATCGGGCGCACCGCGCGCGCCGGGGCGGCCGGTATCGCCATCTCGCTGTGCGACGGGGAGGAACGCTCCATCCTGCGCGCCATCGAGCGGATCATCAAGGTGAGCATTCCGGTGGACGTGGAACATCCGTTTCACGCGGCGCACCTGGCAAACGGCCCGGCCGGACGCTCCGGCGGCGGCCCGCGCCGCTTTAACAACCAGGGGGGACGCCCGTTCCGCCCCGCGCGGCCGCAGGGGAATCGCTCCTACGCCAGCCGCTGACCGTTAGACCTTTGGGCGGGATGCCCGCGGCGAAATGCCGCGGCTCCCGCCTTTTTTTTGCCCCGCGCCGCCGCCATGCGGTTGATATATAATCGCCATAAATGAATTGGAATGGTTTTTAATTCAATCTGGAGGTCTGCATGAAGAAACCGCTGTCCCCCATTGCCGCTTTCCTTTGCGCCGCTGTTGTACTTGTTCTTGCCGCCCCGGTGTTTGCTAAAGATAAAATCATCGATGGGTTCAACTCGCCCGAAAGCGTGGCGCTCGCGGGCAAATACCTGTATGTATCCAACCTCGGGGTGAAGCTGGAGCCGAGCGCGAAAGACGGCGACGGCTATATCGCGAAGTTGGATCTCGCGGGCAACATGGTGAAAAAGGATTTCATAACCGGTCTTGACGGCCCGAAGGGGCTTGCCATACTGGGGAATGTGCTTTATGTCGCCGACATCGACCACTTGCTTGGCTTTAACCTGCAAAGCGGCGAGAAGGTGCTCGACCTCGATTTCACGGCGGAAAAGACCGCGTATCTCAACGATCTCGCCGTGAAGGATGGCCACGGGCTTTTTGTCTCCGCTACGGACATCAATAAGATATTCGAGGTGGACGTGAAGGCGAAAAGCTACCGCGATATTGGCGCGGCCGTTTCCGGCCCTAACGGTCTTTGGTATGACGCGAAAGCGAAACAGCTCTACGTTGCCGGTTTCGCCAATCAGGATGGGAAGGCATCGGGCGAGGTTGGAGTGGTGGATTTTTCACAAAAGACCGCCGCGTACCATAGGATAATTGATCGTCCCGGTTTTTACGATGGCCTCCAGCCGATGGGGAAAGGATTTTTTCTCGTGTCAGACTGGGTGGCGTTCGAGCCGGAGAAAGGGGTGTTGATTCGCGTCGATGTAAACAAGGGAACATTCGAGGTACTTCCCGGCGCTTATGGGGGGCCGGCCGATTTTCTGTATATCCCCGGTACAAGGGCGCTTTACCTGCCTCGCATGATCGACGGGAAGCTGGAGATAAAAACACTCCGCTAACGCGGCGGCATTCCCGTCAGGTTGACCCCGCGCCTTTCCCGGCCGCGCTTGCGGTAGCCGCATAATTTACTTATAGTTCAGGTATGAAAGTGTCAGCCGGAGAAATCATGCGCGGGAAATCCGTGTAACTATGGCCCTTGATCTGATACCCGGCATCGCTAAAATGGCCCTGTTTGAAGGGCTGGATCCCGATCAGTTGCTCGCCGCCATCCAAGGGATCAATCCCGTCCATTACAAGGCCGGCGATTATATTTGCCGCCAAGGCGAGTACGAGGAAACGTGCAGCATTATCCTTGAAGGTTCCGCGGCGGTTCTTGTTCCCGGAATGGGAGCGGAGACGCCAAAGAGGATTTCCATCAGCGCGGGTGAAATTTTCGGGGAAATCGCCGCCATGTCGGGCACGCCGCGCACGGCGGACGTTCTGGCCGGGACGGATGTGAAGCTGCTGCGTATTTCGCGCGATGACATCTTCAGCATCATCGATAAATTTCCGGTGGTCAAGGAGCGTTTGGACGCCATCTATCTCCGGCGCGCGCTTGGCGCCCAGCTTTCCAAAGTGCCGATATTCGCATCCCTCACGGAAGAGATGATAGAAAAAATCCGCGGCGCGGCAACCTTGCAAACATTCCGAGGGAATGAGGTGGTTTTTAATGAGGGGGACGAAGTCGATGCTTTCTATCTGATACGGTACGGCTTCGCCAAAGTGTCGCGGCGCGACGCCAGGATGGGGGAACGGGTGCTCGCCTACCTGAACGAAGGGAGCTACTTCGGCGAGATGGCATTGATGGAAAAGGGGCGGAGAACCGCCACCATATCGGCCCTCAACCGTCTGGAGGTGATTAAAATAGCCATGGCTGATTTCAGCCATATTCTTGAAATGAACGAGCCGTTGCGGGCGGCATTCGAGATGGTGATACGAAAACGGCGCGAGCGCAACGAGCAGATCGGCAATAGCGGCTTCATGGCCCGTAAACTTTCCGCTCTGACCGAAGGGGGACTGATCCAGTCCAAGGCGCTTCTGCTCATGGACATCACCAAGTGCGTGCAGTGCGACAGTTGCGTAAAAGCGTGCGCCGCGTTGCACGGGGGGGATTCACGCCTGATACGCAAAGGGATGAAGCTTAACGACTACATTCTGCTTCCCACTTCGTGCCGTAACTGCGCCGATCCGGTCTGCATGTCCAGTTGTCCCACCGGCGCCATCAAAAGGAATCTGCAGGGGGAGATTTACCACGAGGATTATTGCATCGGTTGCGGCGGTTGCGCGCGCCTATGCCCGCACGGGAACATCGCCGTGGTGGTCCGGCGGGATGGCGATGCGGGGCTAAGCCCATGGCATCACCTTCTCGGCCCGTTGGGGCGGTTCAAGGGGGGCGGGGCGCGGGCCGCGCCTTCCGGTGAAACCGCCAGCCCGGCCGGGCCGGCGCGCGTAAAGAAACAAGCGGTGAAATGCGATCTTTGCAAGGATCATGAATTCATGGGATGCGTATATAACTGCCCCACCGGCGCGGCGCGCCATGTGAACCCGACCGAATATTTCCTCGATTTCAAGGCCATCACATGATGCTGGCGGCAACTATGGGGATACGTGATGGAAAATGAATTCCTAAAAAATAAAATCGATCTCCAGGTATTGCGCGGGCGATGGCCCGTTGTCTTTGCGGCGGTTTCGGCGCTTTTGGCGGGGTGGTATTGGATATATGCCGGCGGGGGTCTGCCACGCGGCGGCACGTTCTCCGGCCTTGCGTTTGGGGTTTTGGCGTTTCTCCTTACGATTTTTCTGATGGTGTATAAGGCGCGCAAACATGTGTATCACCTCAGAATCGGCCCCACGAGCGCTTGGCTGACGGCTCATGTATATTTGGGAGTGATCGCCGGGGCGTTGGTTTTAATGCATATGGGATTTCACGTTTCCGGCACATTTGGCGGCGGCTTATTCGTCCTTTTTGCGCTCACCATGGGAAGCGGCGTGGCTGGCTCGCTCATTTTCAAGCTCACGCCGATTTCCCTCATGAAGGACGGCAGGGAGATGATGACGCGGGACATCCTGCGCGAAAAAATCGCCAAATGCGCTCACGATGCCGACAGCGACCTGCAAACGGCGTCGGAGCAGTTAAAAAAACTCTACCGGGATCAAATACGGCCCTATCTTGAACTGCGGCGTATACCGTGGAGCTATCTGTTGAAGGAGGAGCGCACGCTAATCCGCCAGCGGCGCCGCCAACTGGAAGCGTTGTTCCCTCGGGTTTCCAACGATGAGAAGTATCATCTCCGGCTGTTGCAGAATATCGTGGTGGAAAAGGAGCGATTCACCATGCGCTTGGTAAAATTGGAGCTCTTTGATTTTTGGCTGTGGTTTCATCTGCCGGTGTCGTTCGTTGTTTTCGCGATGATCCTGTTTCACCTATTCATGGTGTTGTATTACTGATGGGCAAGAACGGCCTCCGGTTTGCCACGTCGGTATTCCTGGCGTTGTTGACGTTAGTGTTGTTGGCATTCGCGAAAAGCGGCGATGTCCGCCGGCTCATGGGCGGCGGCCTTTCACTCAAGCATCAGGCGCTGGCAACCGATTGCATGGTGTGCCACACGCCCTGGCGCAACGTGCGTAATGACAAATGCGAGAAGTGCCATGAGCGCGCGGCGGCGCACCTCGCCCCGTCGGCGGCGGAGGAGAAGCGTAAGATTACGGAACGGATGAGGTGTATCGATTGCCATATAGAGCATAAAGGGCCGGATATCCGGGTCTCTTTTCCCGGCTCGGTGGTGTGCAATTCCTGCCATGATTATTCCGCCCACCCGGAAATAAAAAAACGCCCCATCATGAAAAAGCCGGAGCCGAACAGGGTTTTTCCACACAGCATTCATGTGGAGAAGGCTCCCGGAATGAAAATGGAAAAATGCGGCGACTGCCATATCAATACGGACGGAAAGGGGACGCTGGGGTATAGCGTGGCGCAACTTAATTCCGACAGTTGTTTTCCGTGCCACCATGGAAACGCCGAATTGGCAGAAAACGCCGAACCGGTTCACTACGTGAACAAAGTGGCCTTCAAACATGCCCGGCATAGCGGTTTTAACTGCCTCAACTGCCACAAGGATATTCTGACAATTCCCGAGTTAAGCGAAGAGAACCTTCCCTCTGTGGCGAAGTGCATGGAATGTCATGATGCCCGGATGGGAACCACCTGCATCAAGTGTCACGGGTTCCATCTTGTAGTGGAAAAGAAAAAGGGATAACAAGTATGGCAGGCGAAACAATCCAGAAGAAGGCCGATATCAAAGGCTATTTCAAAAACGGGTACGTGCTGATAGCCGACGATATGCCCAACATGAGGCGCACCCTGAGGAACATGCTTAAGCAGATGGGTGTCGAGATGATGTTGGAGGCCGATGACGGGACCTCCGCCCTTCAGACGCTTCGGGCCAACGCCGGGTACAAGTTCGCCCTGCTGGATTGGAATATGCCCAAGATTACCGGGTTAAACGCCGCCAAG
>JAHFEK010000018.1 GCA_023248495.1 Nitrospinales bacterium | reverse complement strand
TTGCTTTTTGAAATAGAGGCTCCCCAAAAGCGCGATCCGGTCGGCGTTGCGCGGGCTGGCTTTCATCGCCCCTTCGAGAATCGCGATACCTTCATCGTCACGCCCGTCTTTGGCATAAATCGCGCCGAGATCCTGCATCGCCTTGGTGTATTCCTTGTTGATCTCCAGCGCCTTTTTCAGATACTCCTCGGCTTTTTTGCCATCGCCGGACTCCAATGCTATCTTGGCCAGTTCCCGCAACGAGCGGGGGCTATTGGAATTCACCGCCAACAGTTCCTCAAACTTCACCTTGGCAAGGCCGTACTCTTTCTTGTTCATCAGCACGATGCCATCGCGGAATAGCTGCTCCAGCTTGGTCGGCTTGAATTGCTTGTCCAGGATCTGACTGATCTTCGCTTCCAGTGTTTTGGCCACGAACGGTTTGATGATATAGCCGTTCACGTTATCCTCCGCCGCCTCGACGATTTCCTCTGCCCAGTTCTCGGCGGTAACCATCAACACCGACACATGAAGCATGTGGCGCGGGCTGGTTCTTATAAAACGAAGCACATCGATGCCGTGCACGCGCGGCATGTTCCAATCCAGAATGACGAACTGTATCCTGCTGGGGGTGGTGTATAGCCGGTCGATGGTCTCAATCGCCTCGTCGCCGTCACCCGCTTCGGTAATCTTCATATACCCCAGCGAATGAAGCATATTCTTGATCGTACGGCGCATGTTGGGGAAATCATCAACGATGAGTATTGATAATTTCTTCTTATCCAACTGTTCGGGAGCGGCCATCACTCTTTTTTTTCCACTTGCTTGTATGATCACCCTACATGTATCGGGTATCAGCCAACCTTGCTAAAGTCTTTTTTTCCAACGCCGCAGGCGGGACAAACCCAGTCCGCGGGAAGATCCTCGAATGGCGTGCCCGGCGCTATCCCGCCATCCGGATCGCCGGATGCGGGATCATAAACATAACCGCAAATGTTGCATACCCATTTAGACATACCGTACCCTTTCATTTTGCGGCGGCAAACACGGCGGTTTTTCAGTCACATATGCCGTGAATCGCGTGCTGGCGCTGCCGCCGCCGGTCCCATTTCGCGGAAAATCACCATTACCCCGAATAGTAGCATAAAACAGCGGTCAATCAGACGCATATGATTGAAAATGCCGGTCAAGCGCCTTTGATTCCGGGAAAGCCGAACTTTGATGACCTAGGGATGTATTTGACATGTTTTACAGCCTCACATAGCATTGCTCGTATGGGGAGATCGCAAATCTGGACTATTCACAACCATGCGTTGTATACGCCGGAAACCAGCGGTAATCCGGGAAACATTGGATAGCCCGCATCATGAATAACCGCCTCAACCATGTTGCCGCGCTCGTGATCGCTCTTGTGGCCGCCGGGGCCGCATGGGGAATGGTGACGTACCGCGCCTGCTATTGGAACGCCGCCGCCGAGGCGGAACTGCAAAAAGGAAATGGTTTCGCGGCGATTATCCGGTTGGAGCGCTCGGCGCTGTGGTACGCGCCGTTCAATCCATATTGGCGGAGGTCTTACGGCAAACTCAAGGAGCTGGCAGCCGGCCCCGCATCCGGCCAGCCTTCCCTTTCCCACTATGCTTCGCAGGCCGCGAAAAGGGTGGAAGGACAAATTTATCCGTTCGGGCCGGATGGCGCCGTATCCATGGACGATCCGGGCGGCGTCGGCCCGGTCAAACGCGCGCTGATATTTTTTTCCTTGATGGGCTTTTTCGCCGGGGCGCTGCACATCTTTTTCAGGGGATTCGACTCACACGGCGCAATGAACGCCACGCACGCGGGCGCCGGGTTCGTATGCAGCCTCCTTGCGGCCACGGCCTGGCTGCTCCTTTTAGCGTCATGACCGGCATCGTTGTTTTTGCCGCCGCGTTCCTGCTGTATTTCCACACCGCCGTCCCCGTGTTTTTCTTCGAGGACAACGCCGAGTTCACCACGGCGGCATATACGCTTGGGCTCACCCATTTCCCCGGGTATCCGCTTATTTCGAGCGTTGCCAACATCGCGGGATTGCTGCCGCTGGGCGGTTTCGGTTTCAGGTGTAATATATTCTCTTCGTTCATTGGAGCGCTGGCCGTATACTTCTTCTTCCGGTGTTCCCTGGAGATGACCGGCGGCAAAAAGGCTTCGCTGGCGGCGGCAACGGTGTTCGCCCTTTCAGGCAACCTTTGGACGCAAACGGCGATCCTGAAAGTCTATTCCATACACTACGCCCTCATTTTCGGCCTTTTGTGGATGGCGCTGGCCGGAAAACTTTCGGACTTCCGATGGCTTCTGTTCTCTTCGTTCCTTTTCGGGATCGGCGTCGCCAACCATCTTTCCTTTTCGCTGATGCTGATACCCGTTTGCATTATATGGATATCCCAAAGGGGAACCTGGCAATACCGCCTTACCGCCGGCCGCGCGGCGCTTCTTCCCCTTGCCGGTCTTTTTTCCTGGATCACCCAGCTGTACATCCTGGCGCGGTCGCATTCCCCGGCGGCCGGTATTTTCTTTTCCTGGGGACGCGTTACGGAAACGGGTACGTTCCTCAAATCGATAACAGGCCTGGCATATGCCTCGCTTCCCTTTAACAAGGAACCATGGGGAATGCGCTTTGCCGCGTACGCCGGGTACCTTGAGTCCGCGATGCCCCTGTGGGCGTGGATCATCGCGGGCGTGTCCGCCACCGCCGGCGCATTGGTTCTTTTTCGGAATGCAAAACCGCGTTTGGCGGCGTTGTTGGCCGGAGCGGCGTTATTTTCCGGCTATACGCTATTGCATGGCGCGGCGGTGGATATCATGCATGTGCCCCCGTGGGGATTCGTCATCCTTCTGGCCGGATGCGCCATCGCGAAGCTGCCGCCCCCCGCCCGGCATTCCGCACCGGCCGCGGTGGCGGCCCTCGCCGTGCTGGTGGCGTCCGCGCGGTTCGGCGGCTACGATTATCACCGCGATTACACGGCGTATGATTACATGGCCGACATAACGGATACGGTGCCGCAACGGGGCAAGCTCGGGCTTACCGCCGGAAAGCTGGAAAACTTCCTCATTCAATACGCGGAGCTTGGCCCGGCGCGGATGTCATGGCCGAAAGGCGATGGCGATATTTACACACCATACCTTACGCCAACCATCCCCGCCAACGCCACGTATGGGCTTCTCAATACTTTTTCCGCCGACGGACGCAACGAATGGCCCGGCACGCGCTCGTATCCCCCCCCGGAAGATTTTGTCCCGCCGCCGGGAAGCCGGCTTGCCCGGTATGCCCCCAAGGCATACACCTTCGCCGGCATTCACCTCCAACGCGGTTATTATGAACTGGGCATGGGGCACGTTCAGGCGGCCACGGCATCCTTCAGCCGGGCGGCGGCAATGTATCCCGGCCGCGTGAAGGAGGATGCGGCCATCATGAACAATCGGGGCGATACCGCAAAGGCGCTGATGCTGATGGAAGAGGTTTACAAAAACGATCCTTCCCCCGAAAACGTTTCTATCCTGCTGCGGCTGCGCCAAGGCGTTCCGCAATAACGCCCGGACGGACGGCGGGCCGCGTGGATATTACGTTTTAACGCTTCCCTTTTGGAAGGCGATGTAGTAGTTTTCCAGGCGGGTGGCCACCTCTTCCTGCTTGAACGGTTTTACGATGTAGCCCTGAATGCCAACCTTGGCGCAATCCACAATATCGCTCTTATCCCCCATCGCCGTGGCCATTACAATCGCCGTGCGGCGGCCCGTGGTTTTTTCCATCTCCCGGATCTGCTTGAGCACCGTATAGCCGGTCATCTCGGGCATCTGGATGTCCAAAACAATGAGGTCGGGCTGCCATGATTTGTAGAACAGTAACGCCTCATTGCCGTTATGGGCGAATTTCTTATCGTACAAATGATCGCTGAGGCCGTCTTTATACATTATCAATGCGACTTTTGAATCGTCGACGAGAAGTACCTTTATCTTGCCAGTTTCCACGCCCATAATCCGCTTTGTCCTTTTGAATTACCTTATTGTGCCATCATAAACCGTGGAAGCACGGATTAAAAGTCGAGCCCTTTTTGGGCGGGAATGCCCGCTTGGTACGGGTGCTTGACTGAATCGATATCGCTCACCATGTCCGCAAGCGCGATCAACTCCGGCGGCGCGCCGCGCCCCGTGAGGATAAGATGCGTGGCGGCCGGCTTTGCGGCGATAAGGGCTTTGATGTCGTCGAACGAAACGAGGTCTTTGCCGAGCGCGTATAAAATCTCGTCCAGCAGCAGGACTTTGCATTCCCCTTTTTCCAGCGCGGCTTTCGCCAGCGCCACGCCCTCTTGCGCGGCGATCCGGTGTTCTTCGGCGGCGTGCTCCTTCAACCAGGTAAAACCCTTGCCGGTCTGCACGAATGCCAGTTGCGGGGCAAGCCGTTCCGCCAGCTTCAGTTCGCCGGTTTCGCGGTTCGCTTTTATGAACTGAATGACCACGCAATGGTAGCCGTGTCCCAGCGCGCGAAACACCACCCCCATCCCGGCGGAAGTTTTCCCCTTGCCGTTCCCGGTGAAAATCACCGTGAGTCCCCGTTCGTTATTTTCAATCATCACGTCGCTCCCTCCCGCCGAATCCGGCAATCTCAAAGAGAAGTTTCATGTTGAGGTGGCGCGAGAAATGCGCCGCCAGCCGGTCATACTGCATTTCCTTATGGGCGGCCGCCGGGGGCATCTCCCCTCCCCCATCCGCCGGTTTGCCAAAGCCTTTTAAAAAAGCATCAAGGAAAACCGGTTCGTCGAACAGGCCATGCAGATAGGTTCCCATAATCTTCCCGTCCGCCGACGATGCGCCGTCGGGGTGCGCCGCCCCTTCCGCTTCAATGGATATCAACGGCTGAACGCCGCGCCCCAATTCCGTTACGCCCATGTGTATCTCATAACCGGCCAGCGTACCGCCGGTGGCCAGCCATTTCGCGCGTACCCGCGCCAGCCGTTTTTCACGCGCCATCACGGTGCGCACATCAAGCAGGCCCAGCCCCGGCGTGCTTCCAGGCGCTTCTTCCACGCCATGCGGGTCGTCCACGCCCGTGCCGAGCATCTGATAGCCGCCGCAAATTCCTATAATGCGTCCGCCCCGTTTCGCGTAATCAAGAATGGCGCCGCGCCAGCCGGATTCGGCCAGCCAGCGCAGATCGGCCCGCACGTTCTTGCTGCCGGGAAGAATCAACAGGTCGACCCCGTCCAGCGGCGCGGGGCGATGCAGCCAGGTGAAGTTCACGGACGGGTGGCGCGGCAATGGCGCGGCATCGGTGAAATTGGAGATGTGGGGCAACCGCACGGAGGCGATATTGATTTTGTTTTTCACGGGGCGGAGCCGATGCGCCACCGACGCGTCAAGTGAAAGGCTGTCCTCCGCGTCAATATCAAGTTCCGGGTCAAACGGCACCACGCCCAAAACCGGCAGCCCGGTTTTTTGCTCGATGAATTCCCGCCCGTCATCGAAGAGCGCGCTGTCGCCCCGGAAGCGGTTGATGATAATCCCCTTCACCAACGCCCGCTCTTCTTTCTCCAGCAAGTCCAGCGTACCTATCACCTGCGCGAAAACGCCGCCCCGTTCGATATCCGCCACCAGCACGACGGCGGCATCGCCCGCCTGCGCGGTGCGGAAATTGGCGATATCCCATCCGCGCAGATTCACCTCGGCGCACGACCCGGCCCCCTCGATAACCACCATTTCATATGCGGCGCGCAACTGATCGAGGCTCGCCTTCGTTTCGTCAAAATAGCGCGCGCGAAAATGGCGGAAATCGGCGGACGCCGCATTACCCGCCGCTTTGCCGCGCAGCACCACCTGCGATACGCGGTTGCCGGATGGTTTCAGCAGCAACGGGTTCATGTGAACGGTTGGCTCCAGCCGGGCGCATTCGGCCTGCACCGCTTGCGCGCGGCCTATCTCGCCCCCTTCGGCGGTGACGCATGAATTGTTGGACATGTTCTGCGCCTTGTAAGGAGCCACGCGAATGCCGCTATCGCTGAAAATGCGGCAGAGCGCGGCGGCGGCAATGCTTTTTCCCACGTCGGAACCGGTGCCGAACACCGCGAGGCAGCGCGCCGGTTTTTCAGCCATTGCCGTTCCCGATGACGCGGCGCACTTCGGCCACCACTTCGGCCACGGCGCCGCACGCAAATTCCACCGATGGCTCCGGACGGTTGACGATCACCACATGGCATCCTTCGCGCCGCGCCGCCTCGATTTTTTCCGGCACGCCGCCGGCATCGCCGCTTTCTTTGGTGACCAGCGTCCCGATGCCGTATTGGCGTATAACCGCGCAATTTTCTTCGACCGTAAAGGGACCGCGCCCGGTAATGACCTCGTCATCCGCCAAACCCGCCGCCGCGCACGCCGCCGATGATTCGGGATGCGGCAACACCCGCGCGATAAGCCGTATGCCGTTTTTGCCCCGTTCCCGCGCATAGGGGGCGAGGTTGCGCGAGCCGGTGGTAAGCAACACCGGCTTGCCAAACGAAAAAGCGGTAATGGCCGCCTCGTCGTGATCTTTTACATAATGAATCCGTTCGTAATCATAGGCATTCCCCGCGCGGAGAAACGAGATCAGCGGCAGGCCGGTATCGCGGGCGACCTCCGCGATCATCGTTTTGGCCTCACGCGCATACGGGTGCGTGGCGTCGACGATGACCGTCACCCCCCGTTCCCGCGCCAACGCGGCCATCGCGTCTTTCGCCATGCGGCCCATCCGCCGTTCTATCAGCGGATGCTTCCCCACATCCAGCGCGTTGTCGGTGGCGGTGGAAACCAGCGTGCGCCATCCGGCTGCGGCAAGGGCCGTCGCCAGACCGGCCGTTTCGCTGGTGCCGCCGAGAAGCAGTATCAAAACCTTTTTCCCTTGTAACCGCGCGGCGTCACCATCCAGATCCCGTCAAAATAGGTTTCGCTGTTGCCGATAATGATGATGGTCATCATCCCTATCTCCTGTTCCAGAAAATGGTCGAGGTTGGAGATGACGATTTTTTCTTCCCCCTCATAGCCAACGCTGGTGCAGATGCCCACGGGCGTCGAGCCGGGGCGGTGCTTGCGGAATATTTCGGCCGCCTCGGCCAGTTGCTCCACCCGTTTTTTGCTTTTCGGATTGTAAAGCGCGGTGACGAAATCGGCGGACGCGGCGGCCTCCAGCCGCTTGCGGATCAATTCCCACGGCGTCAGCAAATCGCTCAAGCTTATGTTGGCGTAATCCAGCATGAGCGGCGCGCCCAGTTGCGCGGCGGCGGCGATGGCGGCGGAAACGCCGGGAATCACTTCTATCCGCACTGTAATATTTTCTTCGCGCATCAGTTCCAACGCCAGTCCCGCCATGCCGTAAATCCCCGCATCGCCGGATGAGACCAGCGCCACGTTTCTCCCCGCCGCCGCCTTGTGCAGCGCCGCGCGGCAGCGGTCGGCCTCTTTCGTCATGCCGGAGGAAATGATCTCCTTGCCCGCCGTCAGGTCGCTCACGTTGTCGAGGTAACGGCTGTAACCCACCACCACGTCGCACAAGGCAAGCGCGCGCTCGGCCCGGTGCGTGCGGTCGTCGCGCCCGCCGGGGCCTATGCCAACGACAAAGAGCGTTCCCGCGCTATCGCCACGGTTATGCCCTTGAAGATTCTTTTTCGCAGTAGTAATGATGTCCTCCTTCCCGCCAGCAACGCGGCCGGTTCGGCCACCGCCGGCAGGTTTACACTTTGTTCGACAAATTCCGATTTTTCAAAATCAAGCGTTGATTTCCGTATTTCCTCCGAGGCGATAAAGCGCAGCGGCACGCCCAGCGCCCGCGCCGCCTCTATCAGCCCCGTTTCATCCGCTTTCACATCCGCCGAGGCGATGCACCGCACCTGCCGCAGGGTCAGATCCGCATCGGCCAACGCCGTCTTTATCGCGTCGATGATCCGTTCGGCTTCCACTCCCCGGCGGCATCCAACGCCGACGATAAGGTTTTTCGACGCGTCGGTGGAAGTGGAGATAACCGGCTCCGCGCCGATGGCGTTGGCGACGGCGAACGCCAGATCGTTCGCGCCCCCCTCGTGTCCGCTCAACAGGCTCACCGCCCAGCGTCCGCCCACATCCATCTGCACCACGGCGGGGTCTGTCATTTTATCCCGCAGATGCGGGGCGATGGCGCGCACCACCGCGCCGGAGGGCGCGATGTAAACCAGCCCTTCGTATTGGTTAAAAATAGTGGCGGTGAGATCGGCCACGCGCGAAAAACGCCGCGCGGCGAATTCCCCTTCCACCTTGTCGTGCAGGAAATAATCGGCATCCGCGAATGCTTTGCGCAGTTCGCCGAAGAGGATAGCCCCTTCCGCCGACAGGGTGATGAAGGCGATCTTCACCGCGAGGCCTTCCGGAACGCATGCGTAAACGACGCGTCATACAGCTTGCTGGCGGTGGTGGCCCGTTCCATCGCCGGCCCCACGATAATAATCGCCGTGCTGGTGATATTTTCCTTCTTCACTTTTTCCGCGATATCGGCCAGCGTGCCGATGATGATGCTTTGATCCGGCCACGACGCGCGGTACACCACCGCCACGGGGCATTGCGGGCCGTAATGCGGCGTGAGCTTTGCCACCACCCCGTCTATCGCCTGCACCGAAAGGAACACGCAGATCGTGGCCCCGCTCTTTCCCAGTTGATCCAGCTCCTGCGCGTCCGGCACCGGCGTGTGGCCGCCGTTGCGCGCCAAAATCACCGCCTGCGATTTTTCCGGCACCGTCAGTTCTATTTTCAGCGCGGCGGCCGCGGCCTGGAACGAGCTGACCCCCGGCACCACTTCGTATTCGATGCCGAGCGCGTCGAGCTCGTTCATCTGTTCCATGATCGCGCCGAACAGCGAGGGATCGCCGGTATGCAGGCGTATCACATCCATGCCGCGCGCCTGCGCGTCCTTATACACGGCGGTGATATCGCCCAAATTCATCTCGGCGGAATTGTGCAGTTCGGCGCTTTTGGGGGCCAGCGCCACCACTTCGTTACTGACCAGCGAACCGGCGTAGATGCAGCAACGGCACGCCTCGAGCAACCGCTTGGCCTTGATCGTAAGAAGTTCCGGATCGCCCGGCCCCGCGCCGACAAACAGTACTTTCATTTTTTCCTCCCGGTATGCACAATGATGGTGGAAAGGTACCCGGTCTCCGGCCCCTCGTCGCGCAGGCGGCGGAGGTCGGTCTCCAGCCGTTCCCCCTCCTGCCCCGCATAGGCGGCGAACACCCCGTTATCGATAATTCCCTCTTCTTCCAGTATGTCCAAAATCCCGGCCATCCGCTTGCCGATTTTCATGAGGATCACGGTTCCCTCACCTTTCACCGCGCGGCGCACCGCGTCGAGATCGTCGGCGGCGGGGATAATGGTGACCGGCTCCTTCGCCTCGCCCACCGGCGTGTTGGTGAGCGCCGCGATGAGGCTGTACGCCGCGATGCCGGGCACGGTGTTGATGACCGCTTCGGGCATAATCTTTTTCAACGCGCGGATGAGATAGATGTACGTTGAATACAACAGCGCGTCGCCCAGCGTGAGGAAGCAGGCGTCCTGCCCGGTGCGCAACACCGCCGCGATGGCCTGGGCCGATTCATCCCACCGCAGTTCCAACTCCGCTTTGTCGGTGACCATGGGAAAGAGCAGTTCGTGAACGGCGGTATCCGGGCCGATGTAGCGCGCGGCGATATCCCGCGCGAGGCTGTCGGTCTTCACCCGCGCCTTTGGGGCGAAGACATGCTTTGCCTCGCGCAGCAGGCGCGCCCCCTTTACCGTTATCAATTCCGGATCGCCGGGCCCCACGCCAATGCCATACAACGTTCCGGCTTTCATGCCACTAAGTCCTTTCTCACGAGGAGGAAAACCGCCAGCGAGCCAACCGCCATGCCGTTCAGTTCCTCCGGGTTCACCGCGGCCACTTTCTCATCGGGCAGGCCGAGGTTCTCGCATACATACAAAACGCGTCCGCCGCCAAGCGCCGATGCGAGGCGGCGCATCCATGCCGCCGATTCCGCCCGGCCGCCCAACACCGCGATTTTATCCTCATTACGGTATGGGGTGAAATCCTCCGCGGGATTGGCGGCATGGGCCGAGACGATTTTCGCGCCGTACCAATCCAGCCCCACCCGCGCGAAGGCCAGCTGCACCGAGCTGATGCCCGGCACCACCCGGCACGACGCGATGCCGAAATGGCGGATGACGGGACGCGCCAAGCTGCACATCCCCGGATCGCCGCTCACCAGCACCGCGATGTTCCCCGCGCCGCGCCGCGCCTCTATTTCGCGTATCACCTTTTCGATGTTGACCCCTTCAACGATTTTTTCACCGCCGTGGCGCGGGAACAGATCAAGCAGCCGTTGTGCGCCGATCATGACATCGGCCTCGCCCGCGCGCTGCCGCGCCTCTTCGGTGAGATGGGCCGCCGAGCCGGGACCGCAGCCGATTATCGTGATCATTTTGTTTTCGTCCATCCGTCCAGACCGCCGCACGAACCGGTGACCTCCCCTTTCATATTCACAAGAACGGCGGCAACCTCGAAACGCCGCTTCGTCCGCTCCGCCACCGCCGTGGCGATTTTTGCCGCAAGGGCATCGGCCAGCTTCGTCCGCGCCGCGCCGGAATAACTTTCCATGATCTCTTCCACGGTGTTCGCGTTTTCCACATCATTCCCCATTACCTCCCGCGCTGTGTGCCGCACGAAGGGAATGGCGCTGGCGGAACGGGAGGAATGCGTATCCCACTCGCCGGCGGGAAGCTTTGCCAGCTTGCCGGGATGCCCCGCCACCAACAGCGCGTCGATATCGTGCCGCGCCAGGCAATCGAGCATGAAACCCCACTCGTTGCTTACCTCGATGACGGCGTCTTTCATGATGCCAAGCGATTTCATCGCCGCGCCGGTGCCGATATTTCCGGCGGTGAACACCACGCGCCGCAGGCCCGCGCCAAGCGCGACATCAAGCGTGCAACGAAGCGATTCGCGCAGCGCGGGGTGGCTGTAAGGGCGCACGATACCGGTAGTGCCAAGCACGCTCAAACCGCCTACGATGCCAAGGCGCGGGTTGAATGTGCGCGCCGCCAGCACATCGCCGCCCGGAATTGAAAGCTCCACATGCACCGGACGGCCCGTAACCTCGCGCACGGCGGCGCGTATCATGTCGCGCGGGCCGGGATTGATGGCCGGGTTTCCGGGAGGAATGCTCAATCCCTTTTTCGTCACCGTCCCTACCCCTTCGCCCGCGCCGAATGTGATGTCGCCATCCGTCATCCACGAAACGGTGGCCGTGACGGTCGCGCCATTGGTGATATCCGGATCGTCGCCGGAATCCTTCACCACCGAGGCGGAAGCCGCGCCGGGACGCGGCGCCGCGGCGTTTACGGCGAAGGCGGCCCTGCCCCCGTTGCGCATCGGTATGTCGACGGTTGCCGGCAAAGCTTCGTCGCACAGCAACATCACCGCGGCCTTCGCCGCCGCCGCCGCGCACGCGCCGGTGGTGAACCCTTCGCGCAGGTTCTCAGTTTTTTCCATCGCCGATGGGTCTCGTAAATACTTCGTCCGGTATCAATTCCAAAAACCGCTTCCGCGCCTCGCCGATGGTGAGCGGCAAGCCGCCTATCGGCAAG
This sequence comes from Nitrospinales bacterium, assembly GCA_023248495.1. Classification (GTDB taxonomy): domain Bacteria; phylum Nitrospinota_A; class UBA7883; order JACRGQ01; family JACRGQ01; genus JACRGQ01. Next base: position 39,768 of record JAHFEK010000018.1, on the reverse strand, counting down.
CCGTCGCCCATCTTCATCTCGTGCAAGAGGGAAGATATATACGGCAGGCGCAGGCCCGCCCCGTGCATCACGGCGTGATCTGAAAGTATCTCCCGCGCGCTTCCACGCTGGAGCACACGCCCATTCTTGAAAATGTATATCTCATCGGCAAACAGCGGCAACAGATCGATGGAATGCGTGGCCATCACCACCGTCACGCCATGCAGACGGTTGAGATTCCCGATCAGCCGCATCATATCCGCCTCGCCGGCCGGATCGAGACTCGCCGTCGGCTCGTCCATCAATAGCAGGCGCGGCCGCATGGCCAGCACACCGGCCAGCGCCACCTTCTTTTTTTCGCCAAAGCTTAAGTGATGCACCGAGCGGCCCGCCGCGTGAAGCATCCCCACCCCTTCCAGCGCCTCTTGCACCCGTTCGCCCACGGTCTTCTCGTCCAGCCCCATATTGCGCGGGCCGAAAGCAACATCGTCCGCCGCCGTGGGGGCAAATAACTGGTCGTCGGGATTCTGAAACACAACGCCCACCGTGCCGTACAGTTCTTTCGGGGAATAGCCGGCAAGCGGCTTGCCATCCAGCGTGATGCCGCCGCTAACGGGAACAAGCAGCCCGGCGATAAGCTTTATCAACGTTGTTTTTCCCGAACCGTTGCTGGCGAGCAACGCGGTGAACGATCCGGCGCGCACATCCATATCGACGCCGTCCAGCGCCAAGCTCCCCTCGGGATAGCGGAACGAAACGCCGTGCAGGTCAACCAATCCCATCGCTATATCCCCAATCGCCAAACGGCGCCCAAGGCGGACAACACACAGGCGGCCCACACGAGTGCGGCCGCCGCATCCGTCTTCACCAACGGTGGCAGCGGCCCCATCACCGTATTGCCGCTATAGCCGCGCGCGACCATCGCTTCATGGGTGCGGCTTGCCTGCTCCAGCGAACGAAGCAGCACACTCCCGGCCAATACGCCAGCGGAACCGACGGCCCGCCGCGCGCCGGTATATCCCAGACGGACACGCTGGGCGCTATACATATCCGATGCGGCGTCTATCAATGTAAAGATGTGGCGATACACCGAAATAGCCAATTCCACCCAGGTTTCGGGCGCGCCATACCACCGCAACGCCGCAAAAATGCGGTGTGCGGGGGTTGTGAACCCCAGAAAAAGCAACACACCGGTGGCCCCAACCACCCGCGCCGCAAGCAGGCCGCCTTGATGCAGCCCCTCTTTCATAACGTTCAGCGTCCAACCGCCAATTGTCACTTGAACAACGGGAGTCACACCGAGCATAAACATGTTCACCGCCAAAAGAACCGCCGCCATTGAAATGGCGGGGGTCATTCTGAGGGCGATCATTTTCACGCCGATGCGGATGGAAAGCAATGCCATCACGCACAACGTCCAAACCGCAATCGGCAACGCGGGCCCCGGCGCGGCGATGACGGCGGCCAACGTTGCGGCGGCGGCAAACAGTTTCGCGCGGGCATCCATGCGGGTGAACCGATTGCCGCGATCCGCGTAAATATCGGAAAACAGCTCAAACATCCTTCCCCGCCTTATTTTCTTTTTTGATTGAAAGCGAACGGTAGAAATAGCCGCCAGCGAATCCGCCCGCCGCCCCCGCGAGAAGGAACAGAAACAGCCCCAAATCACCCTCAACGTTCAACAGGAACCGCAACGGTTTCTTTCCGGCCTCGGAGGCGAATTTACCGATGACCTTATCGTCCACTCCCATATACCCCCCCACCGGTGCTTCGGCGACGTATATCCCCCCGATAACCAATAGCGCCGCAAGGGCAACCGGCAGAATTATCGAGCTTTCAATCCGAGCCGAACCGGCGAACGGAAAATCCGGCCACCGTTCCGAAAGAAAGCGCAAGGCGTATGCGGTCACAAATCCTTCCATAATTCCCAACGGCAACTGCGTGGGAACGAACGCCGTCAAAACGGCGAGAAACAGGGAAAACACCGAACCATCGCCGTGCAGAGCAAGGGCCAGTTCCAAAGATGTTGTGGCGTATGTTGCCCAATCGGAAATCATCCCGGCGAGAAATGCCGACGCGAATAGCGAAAGGCCGACGCCCCGCCCGGCCCGAAATACTCCATAACCGGTAAATGCCCCCACCACCCCCATGCTAAAAAGATTCGCCCCCAAGGTAGTCAGGCCGCCATGCGCCAGAAAGAGCGCCTGAAGCGCCAGGGCAATGCTGCCAACAACGGCGGCCATCCATGGCCCCAGCAGGATAGCGGCAAGGCCCGTGCCGGCGGGATGCGAGCACGTTCCCGTGAAGGGAATGGGAATCGGCATGCAGGAAACGACGAACACGGCCGCCCCCACCAAACCCGCCAACGGACGAAAACGGAGCGAGCGTTCACTTTCGCGCCGATATGTCCGCAGCCCAACCGCCACCACCGGTATCGCAAGCAGATACCAGAAGGCGGCCCATTTCATCGGTAAGATGCCGTCGGCGATATGCATGGCGTGGGCGGGCGGCGGAAAAACGACGCATGCCAACAGGAATGAAAAAAAGAGGAAGATGCATTTCCTCCCCTTTTCAAGGGGAGGCGCAGGAGGGGTTAAAAACCTCCCCTGTATCCCCTCCTTGCAAAGGAGGGGATGACTGTATATGTGACGACTAAATAGCTTCATCAGTGATCGTGGTGATGGTGATGATCGCAATCACCATGCTTTTCTTTGTACTCCGCCGCCTCTTCCTGGCTCATGGTTACAAACACCGGGGCTTCGGGCGGCAACGGATATTTTTCGCGCTCCTGCGGCTCGGTCTTCCGCACGTCGGAAAGCAGGCGCGATTCACCGATTCTTTTTTTCACCAGTTGCAGCAACAGGTCGTCGTAGCCGAGATTATTGCCGAATATCACGGTGATGCCGGGATATTTATCCGCTTCGTGCCGCATCATGTTGGGGATGTCGACGCGGGTGTGCAGCCCCCTGTGCAGAAAATACGGGATGAGCACAATCCGCTTTGCACCGGCGGCCACGCATCTCGCCAGCGCTTCGCCAAAACGCGGACCAAGCCGCTCCATATAGCAAACTTCGACGATGCCGCAGAATCCCGTTTCTTTCAGTATCCGCGCCACCGCTTCCATCCCCTGCCCGGCATCTGGCACGCGGCTGCCGTGGCCCATCAGAATTACCGCTTCTTTGTTGTCACCGGCCATCTTTTATTCCTTTTGTTCCGAAGCGATGATGCTGAGCGAATGGATCACGCTGACGCCCAGCGGACTGCCCCCGCGCCGCCCGGCCAGCGCGATATACGGCACGTCAAGCGACATCAGCTCTTCCTTGCTTTCCACCACGTGCACGAAACCGACCGGCATGGCGATGACCAACGCCGGGCGCAGCCCCTCTTCCATTATCATCCGGTTGAGTTCCAGCAATGCCACCGGCGCGTTGCCGAACACGGCGATACCGCCCTCCAGCGCTTTTTTCGCCTTGCGCACGGCGAAGAGCGAGCGGGGCAGCCCCGCCTTTTTGCATTCCTCGGCGATGTCCTTATCGGCAATGTGGCAATGGATCTGTTCCGGGCCATAGGCCGGATTGACCTTTCGCAGCCGCTCCAATGAAATGCCGCCGCGCATCATGTTGGAATCGACGTAAATGTTCGCGCAGCGCTTCATCGCCGCCACCGCCGAACTGATTGCGTCCGGCGAAAAGCGGATGTCGGCCCGCAGATCGAAACTGGCGGTGGTGTGAATCATCCGCCGCAGCACGATCCATTCATCCGGCTTCAGGCCGTGCGCGCCCGCTTCCTCTTCGATGCACTTGAAGGAAAGCTGCTCTATCTCTTCCGGCTTTATCGGATTTTCGTACAGTGCCCGCACCAGCGGGCGTTGTTGCTTAACTTCCATTGTCCACCTCTCCTATACATGCGCCGCCGCGCGGCACCGGTTCACAAAACTTTCAACCGCCAGGGGATGCGACGCGAGGTGGGCATGCAGATACGTGGCCAGCACGTTTTTCACGCCGTATCCCTCCGCCGTTTCCATCCCCTTGCGCCGCACCGCGTACGCCGCGTCAATCCCTTCACTGCCAAGCGGGTCATCCACCAGCTCGGAATAATGAAACATATGCCCTTTGACCGACTCTCCGGCTTTTCCCAGAAGCGTATCGCGGGAGAACACCGCTTGGGCATACCCCAGCGATTTATAGCTGCTCCGCATCCGCGCCCACACCGGCAGGATGCCCGCGAAAGAATAGCGCATGCCATCCACCGTTACAACGCCGCTTGAAAGATAAATGAGGCCGCCGCATTCGGCATAGACCGGACGTCCCGCCCCGGCGAATTCAACAATGGCGCGGATCATTCCGGTATTTTGGGAAATCGCCCGCGCGTGTTCCTCCGGATAGCCGCCACCGAGGTAGAGGCCATCCAACCCTTCGGGCAGGGCGGCATCCCGCACCGGCGAGAACGGAACCAGTTGGGCGCCCGCGCATTCGAGAGCTTCGAGGGAATCGTGATAATAAAAATGGAATGCTTCGTCCATCGCCACGCCGATACGCGCTTTTGGGGCGGCATGCGCGCGCGCCGTTTCCGTTTTGCGGGGCACCGTGGACGCGGCGGCGGCAACGAGCGCGTCAACGTCCGCGTGGGATTCCATTGCATCGGCAAGCTTCCGTATGGTTTGCGCGGTGAGCGAACGGGCATCGGCGCTCACCAATCCCAGATGCCGCGACGAAAGTTCCGGCAGCGCCCCTTTGGGGATGGCCGCCATGAGCGGGGGCAGGGCAACGCTTGCCAGCGCGTCGCGCAGAATACCGGCATGGCGTTCACTGCCGCAGAAGTTCGCCGCGACCCCCGCGATCCGCGCATCGCGCTCAAATTCGCAAAACCCTTTCACCACGGCGGCCAGGCTGCGCGCCGCGCCGCGCGCGTTCACCACCAGCAGAACCGGCGCGCCGAGCAACGCGGCGGCTTCCGCCGTGCTGCCGCGCGAATGCGCCGCGTCGGCCCCGTCGTACATCCCCATCACCCCTTCCACCACGGCGATATCGGCGTCCGCCGTTTTGCGGGCATAGAGGTCTTTGACGTAATCGGCGCCGCACATCCAGGTATCGAGATTGTAGCTTGTGCGCCCCGAAGCGATGGTGAGATAGCCGGGATCGAGAAAATCCGGCCCCACCTTAAACGTTTGCACGCGCATACCGCGCCCGGCCAACGCGGCGGCAAGGCCCAGCGCCACCGAAGTTTTTCCCACCCCGCTGGCGGCGCCAGCCACCACGATGGCGGGACATGCGCCGTTCATCGCGCCCCATCCCCCCGTTTTTTCGCGGGAGAACGCGCGGCCAATTGACTTGACCGGTTAAGGATAAAAATGAAATCAAAATAGAAAACGCAATTCATCACCTGCACCCCGTGGCATTGTTCCTGTTGGGCAGGTTTCCTGACTTGCGGCATACTCATCAGCGCCTTCCCATCCCATTGCAAAAGGACAGTGGCATAGTGCTGGAATCCGAGCCGCTTACAGTGGCGGGGGCCGTACCGGCTTTAACCGGTTTCCCTTTTACAACCGACAATCGGTTACCCAATGGGTAAATAGATAGCATATAGGCCCATTGATGTAAAGGACGTTCCCCCCGCGCAAACATGGATAACACTGCCCACTATTGCTTTTTTCTGATGGTTGACTTACCGTGAAACGGTTGGAAAGCTATAGGAATTTTTCGTTTCTTTTAACTATTTTACCGTTTTAGAGAGAGATCAGCATGAAGAAAATTCTTTTTGTCATCGTGGCGCTGGTACTGGCTTTTGCCGGAAGCAACCGCGCCTTCGCGGCGGACAAGAAGGCAACATCCGCGCCGCCTTCAGCCGCGCCAATGTACTGGGACAAATGGGAACACGGAATGGCGGACGGCGTTATTCCACCGTGCGGCGTGGATGAGACCCAACTAGGCAGGGATGATATTCTCGAAGCCACCATTGAAACCTATTGCGGATTGAAACCGGGCAAGTACCTCTCCTATATCAATCCCGCCGCGATGAAGGTGTACAAAACGCACGGCACGGCCTATCCGGACGGCAAGACCGCAGTTCTGGTATTCAGGGAAATCGGCATCGCGTTTTCCACCGATCACAAAGGCGGCAAACCGGTGTATGACGTGATTTCGCTGAAAGACGGCGGCTCCGCGGCCACGAAAGCGCCCGGTCACCCGCTGAATCCCGAACTCTGCGCCAGGTGCCACATCGGTTTTAAAGGCATCTGCAAAGGGTTTGTCTGCGGCAACAGAAACTGATAAACCGGTTGCCACCGGGGTTTGATCAGACCTTCAGGGTGAGGAACTTCTTCAGCCGGGCGCGTTCTATCCCTTTTTTGAGTTCCGCGATGCTGGCCGTGGCGGCCTCCCGGCCCTTTAAGATGCAGACGGCGGATTTATTGAAATTCCACCATTCCATTTTTTGCATATCGGGACTGATCACATAATCGGCCTCTTTCAGCTCCATGTCCGAAAGCGTAATACGCGTCACCATATCCGACCGGAGTACCACCTCCAGGCCGTTACCCGGCGCCTCATCGTCCTGAATATCTTGCGAAATCTCAACGGCAACCACAAAATCGGCCCCCATTTCGCGCAACAGGCGCACGGGATTTTGCATACTCCAACTCCCGTCAACAAGCCGCACTCCGTCCCACGCAATCGGCGGGAAAAATCCCGGAATGGAACAGGTGGCGGCAATAGCCCTGCGCAACGGCCCCTTCGTGAGAAAATAGGGGCGGTTGTTCACGATATCGGTCGCCACGCAAGCAAAGGGAATCTTGGCATCTTCTATATTGACGTCTGGCACCATCTTCGCCAACAAAGACTCGAGGCGGTTCACCGGAAGATACGAAAGTTGCGTCATCGAAACGCTGTAGAAGAGGGATTTGCGGAATGTTTTAAGCATTCGGCGGAAGAAGCCGCGCCGCTCATCCCCTTCGCGCGCACGCACCAAAATATCCCCCCTCAGATCGGAAAAGTCCTCGCCCTTCAGGAAGGCAAGTACGATCCTCTCCACCTCTTCGATGTCGAGGAAATGCGCGTACAACGCGCCAATGAGGGCACCCACGCTGGCCCCCGCCACCATGTCGGGCCGCAACCCCGCCCCCTCCAGTTCGCGCAACACGCCCAAATGCGTCATGCCGCGCGCCGCGCCGCCGCTCAGGCAAAGCCCCACTTTGAAAGGATTCTCGAATATCACAACAACCCCTTCAAATGGTGTAGGCCGCGTCTATCTCTTTGCGGTATCTATCTTCAATTACATGACGTTTCAATTTAAGGGTGGTGGTAAGCAGGCCGTTTTCGGGCAGCCAGCTTTCGTCCACCAGCAGCATCCGTTTCACCCGCACATAGCCGGGAAAGCCGCCAAGGCGCGCATTCACCGCCACCATCAGCGCCTCTTCAAATTTCCCGCCGTGCGGAGGGTGCTCGCCTTCGTACGCAAAACCGTTCTCGGCGGCGAACTGCCGCAGCTTGTCCGGCAACGGCTTGGCCAACAGCAGCAAAAACGGTTTCTGCTCGCCGTAGATCATGAGATTCTCGAAAATGCCCATCGACTTGATCTCCGCTTCCACCCGGTCGGGCGGCACTTTCTCGCCGTTCGACATGACGATGATCTGCTTGAGCCTGCCGGTGATTTTCAAGTGGCCGTTGGTAATCTCGCCGACGTCACCGGTATGCACCCATCCATCGGCGTCGATGATTTTGCGCGTGGCCTCCTCGTTGTTCCAGTACCCCTTCATCGCGCCGGGGGTTTTGGCGATGATCTCGCCGCTTTTGGCTATCCGTATATCAACATCATCCAACGGCGGGCCGACCGTATCACCCCGGTTGTTTCCTTCGCGGTTGCAGCTCAGTATCGGGCTGGTCTCGGTCAAACCGTACCCCTGTATCACCGGCAGGCCGATGGCCACGAAAAGCCGCCAGATATATTCCGGCAACGCGGCGCCGCCGGCAACCGCCAACCGGAGCCGCCCGCCCATTTTGCCAAGGATTTTTTTGCCAACGATTGAGTAAAGCAACGGATTGAGCAAGTAAAGCGGCGACCACGGCCCACGGCCCTGCCCGTGCAAAAACGCGCCGTAGCCGATATTGACCGCCGTTTTGAATATCCACTTTTTCACGGGAGAAGCTTTCGCCACTTCGTCCGTTACCCGTTCATAAATGCGCTGGAAAACCAGCGGCACCGTGACAATCACCGTCGGGCGCTGCGACGCCATATCCTCGGCGACGGTGCGGACGTTGCGGGCATAGACCACGGAGGAACCGGACATTATCGGAAGATAATAGCCGACCGTGCGCTCGAACATGTGGGTGAGCGGCAGGAATGAGAGAAAGAGGTCGTCCGGCGTGACAGTGACGGCGCGCAGGCCGGCATGCGCGTTCCACAGCATGTTGCGGTGCGTCAACACCACCCCCTTTGGCAGGCCGGTGGTGCCGGAAGTGTAAACGATAGTGGCGGGGGAATCCGGCGCCGCGTCATGCACATACATTCCCGAGTCGTCCGTACAAAGCCAGTCTTCGTAATATTTCACCCGCGGATCGCGCGACGCGCCCTCCTTAAAGCGGCGGATGATGAGTACCCGCACAACCGTGGGGATGCGGTCATGAATCGGGCGCAACGATTCCCATGTATCGGAATCTTCCACCACCAGCAGCTTCAACTGCGCGTCGTTGGCTATGTGAACGATGTTATCGTGCGAGTCCTTGATGAAAATGGGAACCACCACGAAGCCGGACGCGAGCGCCGCCATATCGCACTGCACCCATTCCATCGAATTGCGCACCATCAATCCGATACGGGCTCCCGGTGGAAAACCTTCGTTTTCCAGCGCGCCCTGCCAGCAGCTTATGTCGCGGTTCATGCCGCCCCATGTTTTTTCGATCCACACGCCGGAAGGTTCGTCATACTGGCGGTAAGCCAGCTTGCCCGGATTTTTCTTAATGCGCAGCTCCAGCAGGCCGGGTATCGTACCCGCTTCTTTATAGTCGATGTAATCCGTCACCCGTTCCATGATGCCTCCTTAACTATAAGGCGCTCCATCCCGCGTCCGGCGCGAAACGGGGGCCGTATTTTACCCGCAACTCCTCAAGGCGCGCGGCCAGCGCCGCCTTCCCCGCCGCGCGCGCGTAACGCAACGGCCCGCCGCGAAACGGCGCGAAGCCGGTGCCGAATACCATCCCGGCATCGATAAGGTCGGCATCGGCCACGATCCCTTCGCGCAGGCAGGCGACACACTCGTTGACGTAACGCATCATCAGCCGGTCGGTCACTTCCTTCATTTCCGCCGTGACCGGCCCCGCCGCCGTCCGCACTTTGCCGGAGCGGTGATCGTAATACCCTTGGCCGCTCTTGACGCCAAGCTTGCCGTCCTTCACCATGCTTTCCAATTTTGCGGGTATCTGCGCGCCCAGCTTTTCCCTAAACACCTGCGCCACGTGATAGCAGATGTCCAGCCCCACCGTATCGCCCAGCAGCAACGGCCCCATCGGCATGCCGAACCGCACCGCCGCCGCGTCGATGACGGCCGCGGGGATACCTTCGGATTCCATCACCATCGCTTCCATCAGGTAGGGCATCAACACGCGGTTCACGAGGAATCCGGGACTGCTCTTCACCGGCACCGGCAGCTTGCCGATTGCCCCCACATAGGCGAAGGCCGCTTCCAGCGCCGCCGCGCCGGATCCCGCCCCTTGCACCACTTCCACCAGCGGCATCTGCGCGACCGGGTTGAAAAAGTGGATGCCGACCAAACGCTCCGGACGGGCCAATCCCGCCGCCATTTCTTCCAGCGGGATGCTGGAGGTGTTGGTGGCAAGCACCGCGCCGGACTTCATCACCGGCTCCAGCCGCGCGAACAGCTCGCGCTTCACCTTCAGGTCTTCAAACACCGCTTCGATGACGATGTCGGCGGATGCCGCGCCCGCGCCGGATGGATCGGGTATCAGCCGGTCAAGCGCCAACTGCGTCAGCCGGGGATCCTTGAGTTTCTTTTTGAACATACCCGCCGCCCGCTTGATGGCGGGGGCGATGAACTTCGTTTCGCGGTCCTGCAACGTGACGGTGAGGCCGCGCAACGCGCTCCACGCCGCGATGTCGCCCCCCATGATGCCGGCCCCGACGACGTGGAGCCGCTTCACCGGTTGCGCGTTCTTTTTCGAAAAGCCTTTGAGCCGATCCTGCAATTGAAAGAGCCGCACGAGATTTTGGGCCGTATCGCTGACAATGAGGCGCGACACCGAAAGGGCCTCTTCCTCCATCATCCGCCGCTCGTCGCCGCCGTATTTGGCCCACACGTCGATCATGGCGAACGGCGATGGATAATGTTCCGGATTCGCCTTTTCGGCCGTTTTCTTGCGCATCATCCCGGCGGTGATGCCGCGCAACACCGGCAATGCGGCAATCGCCCGCATACCGCCCGCTTTACGGGGCGGGGCGTTTTTCTTTATCAATGAAAGCGCGGCGGTTTTCAGATGGCGCTCCGGCGCGGTCATGTCGACCAGCCCGGACTTCTTGGCCGCCTTTGCGCTGAAGTTGCGGCCCGTGAGCATCATTTCAAGGCCGGCGACGCCCCCCATAATGCGGGTGGCGCGCACCGTGCCGCCAAAACCGGGATGGATGCCAAGCTTTACCTCCGGAAGGCCGATCTGCGTTTTCTCGTCGGTGGAGGCCACGCGGTAGCGGCAGGCAAGCGCCAACTCCGTTCCACCGCCTAGGCAGAAGCCGTGAATGAGCGCCACCGAGGGAAACGGCATGGTTTCGATCCGCGTGAAAACATCCTGCCCCCGGCGAATGAGCGTCAGCGCGGAAGCTTCATCCGTCACTTTGGTGAATTCGTTCACGTCGGCCCCGGCGATGAAGCCGCTTTTTTTGGCGGAGTAAATCACGAGCGCCGAAGGCTTTTGCGATTCAATGTGCGTGAGCGCGGCGTCCAATTCCATCAGCACATCGTAGGAGAGAACATTGGCGCTGGCGTCGGCCTTGTCCAGCGCGAGCCACGCAACGCCTTGCGGATCTATTTCCAGCTTGAAGTTCTTAAACGTTTTATCCATCGGCCCGCTCCACGCTTTCCACCAGCACCGCGCCGCCTTGGCCGCCGCCGATGCAGAGCGACGCAATGCCTTTCCGCGCGCCGTTACGGCGCAGCGTGTTGAGCAGATGCAGCGTGATGCGCGCGCCGCTGGCGCCGACCGGGTGGCCGATGCTTACCCCGCCGCCGTCGACGTTGATGTTCTTCATGTCAAGCGGGCCGAGGCCGGCCGCGAAATCGCCTATCTCGTTCTTCATATAGCTCCCGTCGTTCCACGCCCGCAGGCAGGCCATCACCTGCGTGGCGAACGCCTCGTTGATCTCGAAGTAACCGATGTCGGCGGCGGCAAGGCCGTTGCGCCCCATAATCCCGGCTATCGCATGCACCGGCCCCAGCCCCATCTGCGCCGGGTCAACCCCCGCCCACTCGAAATCGAGCAGTTTGCCCAACACCGGAAGATTGTGTTTTTTCACCGCCTCGCCGCTGGCAAGCAGAAGCGCCGCCGCGCCGTCGGTGAGCTGCGCGCTGTTGCCGGCGGTCACTTTGCCAATATTCCGGTCGAACACCGGTTTGAGTTTCGCCATCTTCACCATATCGCTGTCGCGCCGCAGCCCGTCGTCACAATCGTAGACGTTCCCCGCCGCGTCGATCAGCGGCGTCAGTTCACCGGCAAACCGTTTTTCGTCGGTGGCGGCCGCCAGCCGCCGGTGACTTTCCACCGAGAACGCATCCATCTCTTCGCGGCTGACGCCGAAGCGGTGGGCGAGGATTTCGGCGGTCTCCCCCATGTTGAGACCGACCACATGATCCGTCAGCCCCTGCAACACGCCGAGCACCGGCTTGAGATAGGCGGGCCGCAATTTCCCCAGTACGCCGAGGCGTGCGCCAAAGCCGCGCGCCTTGCCCCATGCCACAAGCCATTCCACCATCTCCGGCGTGTGTAACAGCGGGTAACGGCTCATCGCCTCGGTGCCGCCCGCCAACACCAGCTCGGCGCGCCCCATGGCAATGTCTTTCGCGGCGCAATCAAGCGCCTGCATGCCGGAGGCGCAGTTGCGGTTGACAGTGAAGGCGGGAACTTTTTTTCCACACCCCAGGCGAAGCGCAATAACCCGCGCGATGTTCGCCTCGGTCGCGTCGGGAAACACGGAACCGATAATCACCCCGTCCAACGCCTCGGGTGAAAATGGCATGGTCAGCAGTAACTGCCGCCCCGCTTCCACCGCGAGATCGGATGCGGAGAACGCCCCGCGGTTCCCCTTCGCTTTTAAAAACGGCGTGCGGCGTCCGGCCACGATGTAGACAGCGCGGAGTTTGGCAAAACTACTTCCCATCGCGTTTGCTCCAATAATCGACGGGGAAATCGTCCACCATAATCACATCGCGGCGCGTTTTGTTGGCAACCTCGATGGCGGCTTTCTCGCCGGCGGTGATAATGTTGTTTTTGACCGCCTCGTCAATCCGCTCCGCCTCGCCGCGCGCGGTTATCCGTTTGTCTTTGACGGCGTGGCTTATCTTCCGTTCCACTTCTTCGGCCGCAAGCGACTTGTGCAACGCATCCTCGATCCTTCCCAACTGCTCGTTCATGTTTTCGCATCGGTGGATGCCGTTGGTGAGGCGGTCGCGCGTATCGGAGGGCTTTTGCAGCGTTTCGGCGGCCTTGGCCCCCAGCTTGTCCGACGGAGGATTAAACGGTTTGCCAAACGGGAATATGAGCAGCTTGAGCAGGCACGCCGCCGCGCAACTAGGCAAATTTTGCAGAAATCCGGCAAGCGCTTCCTGCGCGCGGTAGAGCGCGTCTTCAATCGCCCAGCCGACAAGCGGCAGATCCTCTTTGGGCATGTGGTCGTCGGCATAGCGTTTCAGCGTGGCGCTGGCGATATAAAGATTGCTCACAATATCGGCCAGCCGCCCGGCCAGTTTTTCCTTCCTCTTGAGATTTCCGGCGAGCGTCAGCATCGCCATGTCAGCGGCGATGGCGAACGCCGCGCTGAACCGTCCGATGCGCCGGTAGTAGACCGCCAACGGCCCCTCCACCGGCGACGGCAGAAACACGCCGCAGGTTATCGCGGAGACAAACGCCCGTGCGGCGACGGAGAAGGTGAACCCGACGTGGCCGAAAAAAGCCTTATCGAATGCGGCAAGCCCGCGCGCCTTGTCCGTATCGGCGGTGGCTTCCATTTCTTTCAATACCCAGGGATGGGCGCGGATAATCCCCTGCCCAAAGACGATCAGCGTGCGGGTGAGAATGTTCGCCCCTTCCACCGTTATGCTGACCGGCAGACCTTGGTACATACGCCCCATGAAATTGCGCGGGCCGAGCACGATGGCGGCCCCGCCCTGTACATCCATGGCGTGGTTGACCACCTCACGGCACCGTTCGGTGAGGCTGTATTTGGATATGGCGGAAGCAAGCGATGGGGCCTCCCCCTGATTGATCGCGTTGACGGTGAAAAGCCGCGCCGAATCGATCCCGTAGGTGAGACCGGCCATTTCAGCCAAGGCCTCTTCCACCCCTTCAAACTTTGCCACCGGCATACGGAATTGCCGCCGTATCCGGGCATAGGCCCCCACGCCCCGGCAGGCGACCTTCGACGAAGCGGCGCTGACCGCGGGGAGCGATATGCCGCGCCCGATGCCCAGCCGCTCCATCAGCATCCGCCATCCTTGTCCGGCGTACGCCTTGCCGCCGACAATATAGTCGAGCGGAACAAAAACATCCTTGCCCCAGATGGGGCCGTTGATGAACGGGATACTGAGCGGGTCGTGCCGCGGCCCAATGGTGATCCCTTTGGTGTTGGTCGGTATCAGCGCAACGGTGATGCCGGGATATTCATTGTCCCCCATCAGCTTTTTGGGGTCATACAGATGGAAGGCAAGCCCCATCACGGTGGCGTAGGACGAAAGCGTGATGTAGCGTTTCTCCCAGTTCATCCGGATGCCGATAATTTCTTTGCCTTCAAAAATTCCTTTTTCCACGATGCCGCTCGCCTTGATGCTGGTGGCGTCGCTCCCCGCTTCCGGCTCGGTGAGCGCGAAGCAAGGGATCTCGGTGCCGATGGCGAGGCCCGGCAGATAGCGGTTTTTCTGTTCTGGCGTGCCGTAGTGGAGAAGCAGTTCGGCTGGTCCGAGTGAATTGGGAACCATGACCGTTATCCCGGCGGTACCGCTTCTGCTGGCGACCTTCATCACCACCTCGCTATGCCCCAGCGCCGAAAAATCGAGGCCGCCGTATTCCTTCGTGATAATCATCCCGAAGAACTTTTCCTTCTTGAGGAAATCCCACACATGCGGCGGCAGGTCATGCAGCTGGTCGGTGATCTCCCAGTCGTCGAGCATATCGCAAAGCTTTTCCACCGGGCCATCGAGGAACGCCTGCTCTTCCGCCGTCAAGGTTGGCTTCGGGATGGCATGCAGCGCTTTCCAGTCCGGCTTGCCGGCGAAAAGATGCTTTTCCCAATAGACGGTGCCCGCATCCAGCGCCTCACGCTCCGTCTTGGAAATCGGGGGCATGATTTTTTTGAAAATGCCGAGTATGGCGGGGGTGAGCAGCGCGCGGCGCAACGGCGGCAGATTCAGCGCCAGCGCCACGGCGGTATAAACCGCCCATACGGCGATGAGACCCGTCGATGGCGATCCGCCGTAACTTCCGGCGGCCAACAACGCATAGCCGAGCAGCGTCGCCGCGCCGATGCCCATTTGGAAATAGAGGATGCCAAGAAGAGCGAATAAGGTACCCAACGTCCATAGGATGCAAATCATTAAGTGTCCCCTTTCTGTAGGCTTGGCTCCATACTACTACAAAACAGAACCGCTTTTCGGCGGGGAAAGTGGAAAAACAGGGGCGGTTACCGGTTGCCGAGGATGGGGCTTTCGGCGCGCCAGTTGCGCTGTTGTATAGCGGCGTTGATGTGGGCGATTTCCGGTTTCACATCCAGTATCGCCATCGCGCTGGTGAAGTTCACGGCAAGGCCCGCTTTGGCCATCCCATCAAAAAGCCGCGCCATCATTTCCATATCGGCGGCGGTATCGACGGTCAGGCGGAAATCCCGCTGCATCCACACCGGCGGCAGAATGGTATCGATTTTGAACTGGCCGGGACGTTCGTGGATGTACGGCGTGACATGCTCGCGGCAATAGGGGGCCGTGGCTTCCCGGTGCATCAGATCCAGCGCGCGGAAGCTGATGACCTCTCCCACCGAGCCAAGCGGATACCGGGCGCCGTTGGTGAGGTCGGCCCCCGTTTCGATGTGCGATTGAATCATCCCGTCCATGAACTCCGCCGCCACCAGCGGGCTGTCGGCGCAGAGGCGTATCACCGGGTCGGCCTTGAGGGCCGTTGCCGCGATGTGGTACCGGGCCAGCACGTCGTTCACCGGGCCGCGCAGGCAGGGAACGCCCAGACTTTGCACATACGCGCGGAGCACGTCCTCTTCCGGCAGATCCGGCACGGCGACGGCGACGGCATTGGCGTTGACGAATTTGCGCGCCCCTTCGATGAGCCAGCCGATGAGCGGAATACCGTTAAGTGGATGCATCGTTTTGCCGGGAAAGCGGCTGCTCCCTATCCGGGCCTGGATGATGATGACGGGATTTTTGGGCGCGCTCATTTCTTCCGCCCGCGAAAGTATATTTTTTTCCCGCCGTTATCGGCGGAGCGGTAGATCGCGAGGATCAGTTCCAGCGCGTCGCGCGCCTCTGTGCCGCTTGATACCGGCTCGCGCCCGGTCTCCATGGCGCGCACCAATCCCCGCACGCAGCCGATAAAGCTGTTTTCGCGTTTGCGCGGATTCGTGAACGGGACGGGGGCCAGCTCGTGAAAGCCGGTGTAGTGGCGGCTGGTGAAATTTTGAAAGACGTGGATGCCGCCGTTGCCAATGACGATGCGGCCATTTTCAAATTGCATGTCGAGATCGAATTTGAAGTAGTTCCGCTCCCCTCCCCCTTCCACAAACACCGTGACGCCGCTGTGGAGCATTACGATCCCTCCGGCGGCGGTTTCGATGTTCCGCTTGCCGTGGGGGCGTTTGTCGAACCCCATCACCCATGCGGCGGGGCCGCCGTAGTGGAGCACCAAATCCAACAGATGGGTGCCATCGTGCAACAGCGTGCCGCCAATGTATTTTTTCCGCGCAAGCTTCGGCGGCGGCAACGAGAGCGCCTGCGCGAAGATGGTCTTGAGCGCGCCAAGTTCCTTTTTCTCCACGATCTCTTTCACGCGGGAAAAGTTGCCGTCAAACCGCCGCTCGTGCCCCACCAGCAGCTTGATGCCGCGTTTTTTGCACGCGGCAATAACGCGGCCGGCCTCCTTGAGACTGACGGTAATCGGCTTTTCAAGGTAAATCCCCTTGACATGCGGATTCTTCGCCGCCAAGAGGGCAATGTCGCAGTGCGATTCCGTCCATGTGGCGATGCTGACGATGTCGACATCCTCCCGCGCCAGCATCTCGCGGTAATCGCGATAGCAACGGTCGGAAGGAACGCGCCATGTATCGCGGAATTTCGCCAGCCGCCAGCGGTCGATGTCGCACGCGGCGGTTATTTTCGTGCGCGGAAAGGCGGCGTACGCTCCGGCATGGGTGGCCGGTTTCTCCCGCAGGGGGTCTTCCTCCAGCAGCGAAGCGATACGGCCGCAGCCCACCACGCCGACTTTATACTGCTTAGCCATGTTCAATTGTCATCCTGAACCGGAGGCGAAGGATCACTTTCCGGAAAGGGATTCTTCGCCGCTCCGGTCCTCAGCATAACAGGCATACATGGTTCTTCGGCACCCTGTCAACGTCTCCAGCCGCCGCCGGCACGGTAGACGCTTTCCTCGTAGCTGACCATCGTGAGGCCATCCTCGAAATCGCCGATGCGGGGCGCGATCTCGCCGTGCATCATGTCCAGGATAAGGCGGGGGAAATCGGCCCCGGCATTGATGGTAAGCTGTATCGCGCCGGAGAACCGGGGATTGACTTCAAAAAAAATGACGGTATCGCCAACCATCTTGCATTGAAGATTCGCGGGCCCGATCAGCTTGAGCGCGCGCGCGGCCTCTTCGGCCAGCCGCATCAGCGCGGGATGTTTTTCGGTGCGGCCCTTGTCGCAAACGCCGGAGCGGATAACCATCCGCTGGCGCGGCACGATGGAGATAACCCGCCCGGCGAAATCGCAAAGCACGTCGATGGTGTACTCTTTGCCGGGCAGAAAACGCTGCACCACCGGGTCTTTCACGTAATCGATAAAGAAATCCAATTCGCGCGCGCTGTTGATCGGATACGCGCTCACGGCCCCCCGGCCGAAACGGGGCTTGATGAAAAGCGGCAACGGCGGCTTTTGCGCGCGCACTTCGGCGGGCAGGTAGGTCTCGGCCATCGGCAGGCCGTGGGATTTGAAAAAATGGTAGGTCTTGTACTTGTCATTGCATATATCGCCGATTTCCTCGTCCACGACCGGGA
Organism: Nitrospinales bacterium; assembly: GCA_023248495.1. Taxonomy (GTDB): domain Bacteria; phylum Nitrospinota_A; class UBA7883; order JACRGQ01; family JACRGQ01; genus JACRGQ01. Next base: position 22,308 of record JAHFEK010000018.1, on the reverse strand, counting down.
TGAGCACCCCCGCCCCGGCAAATTCCTTTTTGTGGCGGCCAAACAACGGCAGCTCCTCGTCGATGGTGGGAATGAGCAGTCCGATTTCCTCTTTTTTGCAGATATCCATTATGGCCGGTATGTAATCCGGTGAATTGGAAAGCGGGGCGTTGTGATACCGGGGACAGAAAAAAAGACCGGGGGAGAGCGGATCGGTATCGGTGGCGATTACTTCGCCCGGCGTGCCGCTGACTTTGAGGGCGTTCTGGAATCCGCGGATAAGCGCCACGCGCCGTGAAGCCGCGGTAATCAGAACGTTTATTTTTTTCCTGGCCATGTTCCCCTTTGCGCGTTATCACCGGCGCACCCCAGCAAAACCACCCCGCCGATTGCGAATGCCAGAATTGTAGCAAAAAACAGCGCCGGGCTTAAGATGATTCTGCCCCAAAATTCACCCGCCACGGCAACCCGGCTTTTGGGGCGGAATTCGCCATTAATATTGTATATCTCCACCGGACCGAAGCAGAACGCCCCCCGCAGCACATTCATATACCCCGCCCCGGAAAGATTCCCGGTCAGCACGACCACTTTATCGTAACGCCGTGCCAACTTCCCCATCCGCGCCAGCCGCGCCATTCTGGCGGGGGAAAAATCGCCGGTGTGCGGATACTCCACCACCGCCGCCGCCGGATAATTGTTCGTGATGCCCTGAATTAAATGCGCGTGCGTCAGAATATCCGTTTCACTCCCCACCCCCCCCAGCGCGGCGGCGCAAGCATCCAGCCGTTCCATGGAGGCGGAGCGGATGATAAGAGTCTTCATGTTCAGCGGAACCTTGTAAAAACCAGCTTTAAAGGAATACGCGTACGGGTGAAAAGCGCGGGGTGCAGAGGCCGCCGTTCCCGCAACGCGGCATGCGCCCCGCCAAAAGCGGCGGCTGCCGCGCGCAAATAAACACCCGTCCCCTGCCAAATGGTTTCGCCCAAGGCGTTGTATATAAGGTACGCGGTCGCAATACACGCCTCCCAAAAAGGATAGTGGCGCCAGACAATCCAGAACGCGTTGCGGGTGTAGAAAAAAGCCCCCCGTTCACCGGGCCGCGCCACCGGGCTTGATTTGTGATACGCGCGCACCGCCGGGGAATACAAAATGGCGAACCCCTCACTCGCGGTCCTCAGGGCGTGATCCATTTCATTGAAATAAAGGAATAATGGTTCCCACCAATAGCCCGCTTTTTCGAACACCGCGCGGCGGATGCCCACGCCCGCCCCATGGTAGCCATACACCTCGGTCACGGCCGCGCCCGGCACCGGCCGTTCCCCTCCTCCGTGAACGTCCGCATGTACGTCAAATGCCACTATTCCAGCTTCGGGATGCCGCTCGAAAATGCCCGCCATGCGGGTGATGGCATCCTGGGCGGGATAGCTGTCTGAATCGAGCGCCACGATGTAATCGCCGGTGGCCGCTTTGAAGCCGATGTTGTAACCGGCGATCCCACGGTTTTCGCTTTGCGGCAGATAGCGGAATTGTGAAAAATCGGCGGCCATCATGGCTGCCGTGCCGTCGGTGGAATTATTATCCACCACAATCACTTCCAGCGGCGCGTACCGTTCACGCTTGAGGCGCTCCAAAGTGAAACGGAGATCGTCTTTCCTGTTCCAGGTAAGAATGACGACTGATACGGTTGCCGGCTTATTCATGCACCCCCAACATCTGTTGATTGTCCGCCACGATTATATCGGGTTTTACCCCCCCATTCTTTACCGGGCTGGCACAAAGGCCGCCGCCTTCTTTTCGTAATAGCGGGCTTTTACGCCATCTCCGGCTGCACCGTAGGCGATAACGAGATTGCGGTAATCGGCGGCGCCGACGATCCCGGTCAACGGCCAATAATCAAACCGGCATAGTAAGAGCGCGGCCAGAAACAGCGCCGAGAGATAGGCTCCTTTGCGGGCATTCCCCGCGCGCAACGAGTCATAAAGCGCAGCCATTCCCGCCGCGGCGAAAATGATGAAGAACGGAACCATTATCAGGCGGTAACGCTCCTGTATGGGAAAGATGAAAACCCCCAGCGTCAACGCGAAAGTGAAAAGATAAAGCCAGCGCGATCCGCGCCGCCCGCGCCACCCCTCCCACAGGCCGACCGCCGCAAATGGAAAAACCAGCCCAAAGGTGACAAACGGCGCGTGCAGCACGGACGAAAGCTCTTCTTTAAACAGATATATGTTGTAATTGGAGGGAATGGCGAAATCACCGAAAAGCATACGGAGTTTCTTGAAATAAAACGCCGCGTATGGCAACGGCTGATGCGCGATTTCGCCAAGGAAGAGCCACAGTCCTTTGACTGCGCCGCCACCGCTTTCAGCCAATAGCCGCTCCTTGGTGGGGGTGGTAAGCCAGAGGTAGCCGTACGCCCCATCCAAAACATTGCCGCTCAAAAAATGCGCCAGCGGCCCCCCTTCACCGGCAACACCCGGTCCCGGCAAGGCCATCATGACCGCAAAGCAGCCCGCGGCAAATGCGGCCACGGCCGATGCGGCTATTTGGCGTCTCGCCAATGCCAACAACAGCGCGGCAACCACCAATACCAGCAGAATCGGGTAAGGCCGCGTCTCCATCAACAGCCCGGCGGCAACTCCCGCCGCCACGGCAAACTGCCACCGGCCGCCGCGCCGCTCCATCTCGTCCAAAAGCGCGAGAACCGTCACGGCCAAAAAGACCACCACGATTTCGCGCAGCCAGACGCCGGCGTAAAAAACAAAAGACAGGTAAAAGACGCACAGGAAAAGCGCCGCCAGCGCCACCCCCTCGCCAAACCAGCGGCGCGCAAGCCGCCAGACCATAAAAAACATCGCGCAATTGAGCAGTGCCTGAAATAAAAGAAGAGCCGCCGGGGCTTGCCCGAACACCGTTTCGAAACCGGCTATGATAAGCGGATACACCGCATGAAGCTGCCGCCGCGGCGCGCCGTCATATAACCCTTCGGTCTCAATCACCCGTGCATCGGCCAAGAAACGGGAACTGTCGAATGCCGCATTATCGCGGAAAAAAGTTTCCGTGGGGGAGCCGTGTTGCTCCCAAACAAACGCCGTCTGCAGCACAAATGAAACCGCCAATAATACCGCGGCGGCCAAACCGTACCGCATGTTCCCCTTCAATTGCCACTGCATGATTACCACCGATTATAGCTGGATAGCCCGTTGCGGCCTATATTTCAAAAAGCGCATCTCCCCCTTGCACTTTCCCACGCTTTGGGTTTTAATGACCCTTCAATTTTTAGGTATTGGGAGGTTTTTAACAATGTTTGTCGATAACGCATGGGCCATGTCCCCGCCGCCAAACGCCAACGCGACGGGCTTTGACATTATCATGGGATACGCCCCGCTTATTCTGGTGGTTATCATTTTCTACTTCCTCATCTTCCGCCCGCAGCAGAAGAAACAGCAGGAAACACGCGAAATGATCGCCGGACTCAAGGAAGGCGACAGCGTGATGACCACCGGGGGCATCTACGGCACCATCGCCAAGATAAAAGACGACGTCATCACCATACAGGTGGCGGACGACGTGAAGATCAAGGTAAACCGTCACTATGTGGCCGGTCATAAAGACACCGTGGAAGTGGATAAAGCATGAATAAACCGCTTCTTTGGCGCTTTATCATAATCGGCGCAGTGATCGCGGCGTCCCTCTATGCCGCCCTGCCCCTCAATAAGAAGATAAAATTGGGACTCGACCTGCAAGGGGGCATGCACCTCCTGTACGAAGTGCAAACCGAGAAGGCGGTCGAGATGTCCATGGCCCGCACCGCCGAAGATTTCCGCACGCGGCTTGAAGCGATCGGCATCATCCCGGTCAGTTTCGGCGTGGACGATCAAAAGCGGATCGCCATTGAACTATCCCACGCCGCCGATCTTGATAAGACGCGCACGGAAGCAAAAGAGTTCGGCGAACTTTCAGAAACCGGCAAAGACGCCAACCATCTTTACTACGGCATCACCGCGGAACGGGCGCAGGCAATTCGCCAACACGCCGTGGATCAGGCGCTGGAAACCCTGCGGAACCGTATCGACCAGTTTGGCGTTGCCGAGCCGATGCTTCAAAAGCAGGGTGAAAATCACATCCTCATCCAGCTCCCCGGCGTGAAAGACCCCGAACGGGCCAAAGAACTGATTAAAACCACCGCGCGGCTTGAATTCCGCATGGTTGATGAAAACGCCTCGCTGCAAGAAGCCCTCAAGGGAAACATCCCGCCCACCTCGGAGCTGATGTACGAATATGCCAAAGACCCGGTGACCGGTAAAATCGAGCCGCGCAACCCGATGCTGATCGAAAAACGGGTGATGCTTGGCGGCGAATCGATAGCCAACGCCGACGTGCGGATTGACCAGCAGTTCAACGAGCCGTACGTCTCGATAGAATTCGACGGCGAAGGCGCCAGGCGCTTTGGGGAACTCACGGAAAAATTCATAAAACACCGGATGGCGATCATCCTGGACGGCAAAGTGCATTCCGCACCGGTCATCCGCGAGAAGATAACCGGCGGCAAAGCGCAAATAACCGGGGGCTTTACCGCCGACCAGGCGCACGATCTGACCATTATCCTGCGCGCCGGGGCCTTGCCCGCGCCGTTGGCGCTGCAGGAAGAGCGGTCGGTCGGACCCACCCTTGGCGCCGATTCGATACGCGACGGCGTAAATGCCTGCCTCTACGGCTCGCTCGCCATCATTATTTTCATGGCGGCCTACTACCGCACCGGCGGCCTCATCGCCGATTTCGCGTTGATGCTCAACATCGTCATTATCGCGGGGCTGATGGCGTATATGCAGTTCACGCTGACCCTGCCCGGCATCGCAGGCATAACCCTGACCATCGGCATGGCGGTGGACGCGAACGTGCTGATCTACGAACGTATCCGCGAAGAATTGGGGTATGGAAAAACATTGCGCGCGGCGGTGGATGCCGGCTTCGGCCGGGCATTCCTCACCATTCTGGACACCCATATCACCACGCTTATCGCGGCGCTGGTGCTCTTCCAATTCGGCACCGGCCCGCTGAAAGGCTTCGCGGTAACGCTGACCATCGGCCTGATCGCGTCGCTCTTCACATCGGTCTACGTCTCCCGCTCGTTGTTCAACCTCATCCTTTCGAACCGGAAGGTTACGAGTTTAAAGGTATAAAATGAAATTCTTCGGAAAAAAACCCAATATCGACTGGCTTAAGTATAAAAAGGCGGGGTACGTGTTCTCCGCCGTGTTGACGATAATCACCATCGGAGTCATCATTGCCAACGGCGGCATGAAGTTCGGCATCGATTTCGCCGGCGGAACCCTTATCCAGGTAAAATTCACCCAGCAGCACGACATGCATGAAATCCGCGCCACCGTGGAAGCCACGGGCTATGCGGGCGATATACAGCAGTTTGGCGAACCCGTGGATGTGCTGATTAACGTCCACCCCAAGGGGGAAGAGGCGGGCCAAGCGGCAAACAAAGTGCTGGATGCATTGAAAGCCAAATACGGCGCGGCCGGCTTTTCAGTGGAACGAACCGAAGTGGTCGGCCCCAAAGTGGGTAAAGACCTCACCTACAAAGCGTTCATGGCCGTTCTCTATTCCATCATCGGCATTCTCATCTATCTCGCATTCCGGTTTGAACACCGCTTCGCCGTCACTGCCATAATAGCCCTGCTGCACGACACGATCATCACCATCGGCGCGCTCGTGATCACCGGCCGGGAGTTCTCGCTGCCGGTGCTGGCGGCCCTTCTCACCGTTATCGGTTACGCGCTCAACGACCGCATCGTGGTGTTCGACCGCATCCGCGAAAACCTGCGCGTCAAACGCTCGCTCAACATCGCCGACCTTACCAACGTAAGCGTAAACGAAACATTGAGCCGCACCATGATCACTTCAAGCCTCACCTTGGTATCCGTCGTGGCCCTGTTTATATTCGGCGGAACGGTGCTGAAGGACTTTTCCTTCACGCTGATGGTTGGCATTGTTTTCGGCACCTACTCGTCCGTGTTCGTCGCCAGCGCCCTGCTGATCGATTGGCCTGGAATCACCACGCAAAAGCTGGTGCTCTCCATACTCAAAAAGTAAAGGACGGTCCGGCGTCCTTTCGACGGGGTTGGAGTATAATGCCCGGATGCAAACCGACGTTGCCTTACAAGCCTGCGCCGATTACGGGCCGGGCCGTGTTAGGGAATCCATCGCATCCCTCATCGGCCTCATGGGGGGAATTGATAAATTCGTAACGCGCGGAGATTCGGTTCTGCTAAAGCCGAACATGCTCGCCCCCGCCACTCCCGAAAAAGCGGTCACCACCCACCCCGCCGTTGTGCGCGCCATCGCGGAACTGGTGCTCGACGCCGGCGGCAAGCCGTTTATCGCCGACTCCCCCGCAGTTCCCGGTTTTGCCCTTACCGCCAAACAAACGGGGCTGGGCGAAGTGGCGAAACAGCTTGGCATTCCTATTTTTGAACTGAAGGAATCGACTGAATTCAAGGTAGGAGATAAGCGGATATTCCGGATGTTGGAGCTTTCGCGCCACGCGCTGGAAGCGGATCGCATCATCAACCTTCCAAAACTCAAAACACACGCCCAGATGTACCTGACGGCTGGTGTAAAAAACACCTTTGGCTGCGTGGTGGGCAGCCGCAAAGCACAATGGCACTTTAAAGCGGGAACGGATCGCATTTTCTTCGCCCGGATGCTTGTGGAAGTTTATCATGCCGTCGATCCGGACCTCACGATCCTTGACGGCATTGTGGCAATGGAAGGAGATGGGCCGGGCACTGGCGGCATGCCGCGCCATATCGGCCTGCTGGCCGCCGCCACTGACGCGGTGGCGCTCGACCGTACGATTCTCAATATCGCCGGAGGGGAATTGCATAAATTTTTTATCATGCTTGCCGCCTCCGAAATGGGCATCGGTGAAACCGATCTTTCCCGCATTCGCATTCTGGGCGATGCCGCGGCGGGCTTCAAACAAAAAGACTTTCATTTTCCCAAAATTGGCAAGGCAACCTTCGGGCCGAAGATATTTCATCGCTTCGTCCTTAACAACTTAACGGCGAAACCGGCGGAAGACCGTAAAAAATGCACGCTTTGCAACAAATGCATCGAAATCTGCCCAACGGAAATCATCGCGTCGAAAAACGGCAAACTCGCCTTCAATTATGATAAATGTATACGGTGTTTTTGCTGCGTCGAGGTCTGCCCCGAAGGGGCCATGAAACCGGTCTCGCCGCTGCTGCTTAAAATTGTAAGTTAACCAATGCAAGGAGTAACAATGCACAAAATCATTCCAGCGCTCATCATCGGACTATTTATCGGTTTCGGCTCCCCGGTCAACGCATGCCAAATGAGTTCCGCACCCGCGGCCGCAGAGGCCGCCGGTCAACAAGACGTTTACGCACAGCGGGTCGCGCTGATGCAAGAACGGGACGCCCTGTTGCTGGAAACGGTGCAATTGCTGAAAGAAATCGCCAAGGACAAAGAGCTAAAAGCAAAAGCTGAATCGCTGGAACTGCGGATCAAGGCGAATATCGAAAAGCACGGGAAAGCACACGCCATGATGATGGGCGGCGGCGACATGACCCATAAGAAAGACGGTTGTGCCGACAAAGAAAAGCCTTGCCCCATGAAGGGCGGCGCGCCTTCGGATAAAAAAGCCAACTAACCCGGCCGGATGAAGCAGAAGGAACGGACGGAAAAAACGGTTGAGGCGGTCATGGCGGCCGCCTTCAACATCATAGCCGAACACTCGATTTCCGGCACCACCACCGCGCTCATTGCGGAACGCGCGGGCATTTCCAAACCGCTCCTGCATTACCATTTCAAGACGAAAGAAGCGGTGCTCGAAAGCGTACTGAACCGGGTGCTCGACCGGCTGCTTGAAATCCCGCTGGAAAACTTCAACAAAAAATCCGCGCCCTTCGATGAGATCAAGGGCATCTTCAACCGGTACCGCAAAACCATCACCGAAGAGCCGGGGCTGTTGATAGTGTTTTTTGACTTCTGGGTGCGGGGGGTAAAGCACCCCGCGATACGCGGCAAAATCGTTCAGCGGTTCGACGGCTTTCGCGGCTACATCGCGCAACTGGTTCGTGACGGGGTGGCGAGCGGTGACTTTACCGCCGATAAATCGCACATGGTGCCGCCGTTGATGCTAAGCATGCTTGAGGGGGCTTCCCTTCAACTGATTTCCGATCCCGCCGCCTTTAACATCGACCTCTACCAATATATGGCGCTTGAAGCGCTTGGCGCCATCGCCGGCGTAAAAGAAGGGGCGCGATAACCGTTTCCGCGCACCCACCCGTTTGAGCCCGGATTATGCCCGGGCGTCCGCCGCTATTTGAAAACGCCTATCGTCTTTAAACCGGCGGCGGTAAGCGAAAGCTGGTATAGAATCGTGGTGATGTCCTGGGTCATTGTCAGGCTTGAATACTGCGTGATCGTCTCCGGCACCATGATGACATCGCCGGGGCCAAGGGTTGCCTTCTTTTGGAAATACCCGCCGCGCAACGGCATCACCTCGCCATTGGCCTTTATGATATTCGTCCCTTCCGCATTAGCCCGTTCGGTGTATCCGCCCGCCATATTGATATACGTTTCCACGCTGGACGATTTTCGATATTGGAAGGCATTCTGATTATATACGGCGCCCGTAACCAAAACCGCGACCGGCTTTTTCGGCAAATAAATCGAATCGCCGTTTTCAAGCTGCAAGTCTTCTTCCTTGGACATTTTAGTCAAATCGGAGGGAACATTCACAACAAGCCGTCCATCCCCTTCGGTCTTGCGCAATTTTTCGGCCATGGCCTTGAGCCCGGCAACCATCATCGTCTTCGATTCTGCTGATTTGTCCGTGCCTATTTGCGCGGGGGCAAGCGCAAGATGTCCGGTTTCCCTGTCCAACCTGTCCGCCATTTCCATGTACTGTTTTTTCTGCATCTCGGCGATGGAAATGCGGGAAAAGCGAAGCCCATAAACAAATGCCTCGCCGGTAAAACCTCCGGCCCGGCTGATGACATTTGAAAGGGTTTCCCCTTTCTGGATTATATATTTTCCGGGGAACCGCACCTCCCCCTCCACCTTCACAAATGCCGAGTCCCCCCAGTTGCTGATAGGGCGGATAATGACCTGATCGTTTTTTTGCAGAAGTATGTTGTCCTTCGCCGACCCCCGCAGCGCGGCCTCAATATCCACTTCAAAATGGCTCGACTCCATCTCCGTGCCGTCACGCACTTCATAGCGCGTTATTTCCACTTTTTTCTTGTACGCTTTTTCAGTCAGGCCGCCCGCGGCATAGACAAGATCAAGCAGCCGCGCATCCGTTGAGAGCGGATAAGAGGCGGGATTCATGATTTCCCCCGTGATAGTCACCACGCTCTTCTTATGCCGTTCCCACACCGAGTGCACGACCAAGCGGTCGTTGTTATGCAGAACGGGATTGTTCGCCTCGCCCCGCAAGGAGATGGTCGATTCCAGATTCAGCGGAAAAAGGGTGGTTGCCTTGCTAACGGGATCTTCCCGATACAGCTCGGCAAACGTGAGGTCGGCTTCGTCCCGCAATCCCCCCGCCGCAAGAATTATGTCCACCACCGTCATATTTTTCTTCAGGTCGTATTTTCCCGGGGTATTCACCATTCCCTCGATGGCGACCGATTCCGGTTCGATGAACTCATTGGCGTTAAACAGGTACACCCTGTCACGCGGCATGAGCGGAAGATTTTCCTCTTCTTTGCCCAAAATGGCTTTGCCAGGATTGAAACGCAGCACTTCGATTTCCCGGCCCACGCCGTTTTCACGCTCGATAATGCCATACTCAAGATAGGTATCCGGCATGAGCGCTTTACCATTCTCCAGCAGATCCGCCACTTTCATACCCGGTTGAAAAGCGCGCTTCCCTGCATTGCGGGCGTTGCCGATAAAGTAAACGGCGTTGGCGCTTAAGCTGTCATCAATCAAAGAGAATATCTTGACGATGTCGCCGTTATGGAGGGTCATTTTTCGCGCCGGGCCCGCGAGATCGACATCGATGGTGGTAATACTTCCCTGTTTGTCGATGCGCTCAATTTGCGTCAACTGCGTGAGCGATGTGGGCCGCGCCCCGCCGGCGGTGCTGATCGCCTCATCCAGCGTCAAGGTATCGCTAAATTCGTAAATGGCGGGCCGGTTCACCTCGCCCGCGATGGCGGTCGTGTTTTGAATGGCCGAAACGAAGACCGCGTCGCCCGCCTTGAGAATCGGATCCCGGGAGGTATCTCCCTTCAATAGAAAATCATACAGATCGAAAACCCCTATCTTCTTCCCATTACGGATGACGGCAATTTTGCGTAATGAACCCGCCTTGTCCACTCCCCCGCAGGCGTGAAGGGCGCCTGATACGGTGGACATGCCGCCCACCATGCAGGGGCCCGGAATTGATACATCCCCCAGCATAAATACCCGCATGGAGCGGTAATTAAACACCGTTATGCGAACCGAAACACCGATCAACTTTTCCTTAACTATGTTCTGCACCTTTGCGTTCATTTCCGCGAAAGTTAGGCCGCCCACCTTGATGGGCGCATCGTTAACCACATTGATCGTTCCTTCGCGGTCAACTACAACCTCCCGCTCATCCTGTATACTGCCGTAAAAGAGCAACCGCAGCTCATCGCCGGGGCCGATGATATAATCGTTGGCTGGAGACATATCCTGAAAACCGGTTGGCAAGCGATTGCCATTAAAAAACTGGTATCCAAACTGGAAAACCTGATCCGAGACCGTTATCGGTTTCGATCCCCGCGCCACCCGTTCGGAAACCGGGTCATGCGCCATGGTATTTTTTATTGTTTTTGCCACATCGTCATTGAGATGAAGGAAATCATTTTCATTATATTTGGATTCAAGATCGGTAATAGCCACCAATTGTTTTTGCAGCTTAAGTTTCATGTCTGTGATGTCCGTAACGATTTTCACATCTTTGCCGTCCTTGCCGTCCTTCACGTCTTTGGATTCCGGCGCGTCCTTTGCCCCAGTCGAAGCCTGCGTTTTGATTGCCTCGAGGTCGGCTAATTGTTTTTCAATGGTGTGCTTCATAAGCTGCAAGCGCACGTATTTCTGCTTCACCAACGCACCTTTCGATCCGGATTTTGCGGTGTTGCTGGTCTGTGATGATGTGGCATCCTGCCCACCCGCCTGTGGGGCCAAATCAGCCTCGCCCTGACCGCTCTTCCCTTTTCCTGGCGCCTTGAGATTTGGTGTCGCGGAGAAAGCGGAAGGAGCATCGCTAACGGTCCGCACGGACTCGGGATCGGTCGGGTCAAAAGAAACCACCGGCTCACCGCCAAACATGTTTTCCATGGAGACCTCATCCTGGAGCATGCTTTTTTGTTTGCCAAACGTGTTTTCACGCTGAATGCGCTTTTGGTATTCAATCTCAATTTTGCTCGGCTCGGCCCGCTTCTTCTTCAAAGCGTCGATCTGTTCCTGGTTCCTGGCTTCTTCATTGAAATCAACGGATCCGTACGCCCGACGCGAACTCTCCGTCAGACCTCCTGAACCAGCACCGCCTTTATCAAACAATTTGCCGATACCCATCGGATCTTGGCCAGCCGCGCATACCACAACTGAAAAAGAAAAGAAGAATAACCCCGCGAAAATCAAGAATAAGCCGGTTACGGAATATTTTTTCACTATTTGATGCATTTCTTTCATTACAAGCCAATATCCTCTCGTCATGCCATGAACGGTTTCCCTAAGGGCCGTATTCTATATCCATACCTTGTTTAAAGTAAATACTGGAATTCCCCCCGGAAGACCGTGGATATGGTGGAAATAACGTTTTAAAATAAAGGGAAGCGGCCGGTAATTGCCTTGATACCCGCGCAAGCGGAAGAATAATTTCCGGGCAACAGGCTCAGTCGGTCAAGATGTAGCGGTAGGGATTTACCGGCACACCATGTAGCTGCACTTCGTAGTGGCAATGGGGGCCAGTGCTGCGACCGGTACTGCCAACGCGTGCAACCACTTGACCGCGCCTTACCCGGTCTCCGCGGCGCACCAGCACTTTGGCGTTGTGTCCATAGCGCGTCACGATGCCGTAGCCGTGATCGATTTCAAGCAGATTGCCATAACCATTATCCTGTGTGACGTTGATCACCACGCCGTTGGCGGGGGCCATCACCGGGGCATCCATGTTAGTGGCGATATCAAGCCCTTCGTGAATTTCACGCATACCGGTAAAAGGGGAAATGCGGTAGCCAAAACCGCTGGTAACCCACCCCTTGGTCGGCCAGATAGAGGGCGTCGAAGTCAGCAAGGAAGACTGATCCTTGAAGAAGGCGTCAAGCTCGTGAAAGCTTACTTCCTGGCCCTTGGCGCGCCCCGTTAGGTGGTGAAGATCCTCATCAAGCTGGTTCAGCAGACCCTGCGAGTACTTTTCACCCGCCTTGGCAAAATCTTCCGTGTTGCTGGGGCCGCCAACGCCAAAGTTCCCGCCGTGGTTATCGTTGTTTTCAAGGGCGGTAATGATGCGCAGTTTCTTGTCAAATTTTTCCAGGCGGGACATTTGGCTTTCAAACTCTTCGACACGCATGGCGAAGCGCTGAATTTCCTGCTTCTGGCTCACCGCCGTTTCACGAAGCTGGTTGATTTCATCCAGGTGGAGATTCATGGAAAGCATGCTGTAGGAAACAAAAAGGAATCCGAAAAACGCAACGCCTAATACGCCCGCGCCGATTTTAACCAGGTTTTTCGGAATCGAAAAACGCTTCATTTTGCCGGCAAGATCGGCCATCAGAATGACCGTGTATTTCTCAGCCAAGAACCTTTTCCAAAACGCGGAAAAATCCTTCACAACACTCTCCCTCAAGAATCAGCGCCGAAATGTCCGGCACCGTGTTCCTTCGCCCAAACGTGCTTTGAAATATAACATATCGCCAGCTTGACAAGCAACTGACATTTCAACGATGTCCTTCCAAATAATATGCATATGGTTGGTTATGAGCAAACCACATACCATTGCCCCCCATGTCAGAGCAAAATCTTGTTTGCGGCACAATCAATGCCCCTGCACCCCTATTTTACAACACTATGGCAAAACAATACAAAAACCGCTTTAGGAAAAGCTGAAGCTGCCGTTTGGGCATGATGGATATAAAATAATACACCCGTATCATTCATTTTTTAATAATCGCCAAAAACGTCCAGACGGCACGGGCGCGTAATCGCCGTTGATAATGCGCCCCCCCTCCCGCATACTGTGGCAATGAAAAAAACCGGGAAATGGGGAAATAAGCCCAAGCTGGGCCAGCACTTCTTGGCCGATCATTCCATTTGCGCCAGAATCGTGGAGGCGGCGGAGATACGCCCCGGCGACCACGTGGTGGAAATCGGCCCCGGCATGGGCGCCCTCACCGGCCTTTTGGCCTCCGCCACACCGCGATTGACGTTGGTGGAACCGGACCGCGAACTGTCATTCCAACTCATGCTGCATCACGGCGGAGCAACCATGCTGCGGGAAAAAGCCGAAGAGGTCGATTTTACCGCGATGGACGGGCCGCTTATTGTGGTGAGTAACCTCCCCTACTACGCCTCCGTTTTCATCTATAAGCACCTCATTGCCCATAAGCGGAACATCACGCGGATGGTGCTGATGTTCCAAAAAGAAGTGGCCCGCCGCATCGCATCCGGGCCGGGACACCGCAGCTATGGCTCCCTGTCGGTGTTGAGCAGCTACCATTGGGCAATCGAAGAGCTGATGATCGTGAAGCCGGGAGCGTTCCGCCCACAGCCGAAAGTTGATTCCGCCGTGCTCCGCTTTACGCCTTTAACGCATCCCCCCGTGGCAGCGGATGAAACGGCCCTCTTCGCATTGGTGAAAACCGCGTTCGCCCAAAAACGCCGCACACTGCGCAACAACTTGAAGGGGGTCTATACCAACGATTCGATGGAAGAAGCAATGACGGCGGCAAAACTCGGCCCCAACGCGCGCGCGGAGGAAACCCCGCTGGCGGTTTTTGCCTTCCTGGCGGAACATCTGAAAAAACCTGACGGCCCCGTGGAAAAATAATTTGTAAGCCGCTCAATCCCGCGGGACGGCCAGCATCCGTTCCAGCGCAAGACGCGCTTTCGAAAGCACCGGTTCCGCAACCTTGATGATGTGCTTCATGTCGCGCAGGGAATCCCGCACATCCTCGATAGTTGTAATCTTCATGTTGGGGCAGATAAGGTTCCTGGAAACGAGGATGAACTCCTTTTCGGGATTCTCTTTCCGGAGCCGGTACATAATCCCCATCTCGGTGCCGATCAAAATGGTGCTGGCATCGCTTTTCCGGGCGTATTCGTACATTCCGCTGGTGCTGCGAATGGCATCGGCCAAGGCCAACACATCCGGCGGGCACTCGGGATGCGCCACGAACGGAGCGCCGGGATAGCGGATTTTAAATGCCCGCACTTCATCCGCGGTCAGCAGTTGGTGGGTGGGACAAAAGCCCTTCCAATAGGAAAGCTTCTTCTTCGTTTTGCCCGCCACATACAGGGAGAGGTTCATATCCGGAATCATGTAGACTTCGTCTTGCGGAAGACTTTCCACCACCCTCACCGCGTTGGCCGAAGTGCAGCAGATGTCCGATTCCGCCTTCACTTCCGCCGACGAATTGACGTAGCAGACTATCGGCGCGCCATTCAGCTCTTTCTTTTTTTCGCGCAACGCGGCGGCGGTAATCATGTCGGCCATAGGGCAACCGGCATCCGGATTTGGCAGCAAAACGGTTTTGCGCGGTGCGAGAATGGCGGCGCTTTCCGCCATGAAGTGGACTCCGGCGAAGACGATCACCTCCGCCGCGCTCGCCGCCGCGATCTGGCTCAGCGCCAGCGAATCGCCGCAATGATCGGCGATCTCCTGCACTTCGTCGCGTTGGTAGTTGTGGGCCAAAATTACCGCGCCGCGCTCTTTGCGCAGGCGGTGTATCTCATCAAAGATGTCCGTATATTGTTGCATGACCCCAATGTGTCATATCAAACCCCGCAATTCAACCGGGTTTTTGGATTGCGGCGGGAAAGGCCCCCGTTAACGCCAGTCGCCGGTTATATAGAACGGCGCCCAGAAAAACGGCTCGGCGAATTCCTTTGTTTTTTGGAGCGCCATCTGCGCCTGCCGCAACGCCTCGTCTTTAGGCATCGTCCGCAGATTGGCATAAAACCCATCCATCAGCTTTGCCGTGGACACGTCGCTGACCGCCCACAGGCTGGCGATCACCGAGGGGCTTCCCGCATAGATGAATGCCCGGTTCATCCCCACCACTTCGTCGCCGTTGCTGATGGTTCCCAAGCCCGTCTGGCAGGCGCTCAACGTCACCAGATAAGGCTTGATGTCCATGGAAAAAATTTCGCTCACCTCCAACTTGCCGTCCCCTTTGGCCTCCTTCGCCAGGCGCAGGCTGGAAAAAAGCGGCGATGCCTCGTTATACTCGCCATGGCTGGCGAAGTGAATGATGTCGTACAGGGGGCTTTCGGCAATCGCCCTTTCCTTGAGCGCGTCTTTTCCCGAATAGATTTTGGCATTTTTGAAATGGCGCGCAATCCGCCGCGCTTCCTCCAACGCGGCGGGCAAATCGTAGGAAGGATTGCCGAGATCGGGGTTGGCGAACGCTAAAAGCCGTTCCCCTTTCTCCCGTTTTTTATCCATGG
This sequence comes from Nitrospinales bacterium, assembly GCA_023248495.1. Lineage (GTDB taxonomy): Bacteria > Nitrospinota_A > UBA7883 > JACRGQ01 > JACRGQ01 > JACRGQ01. The sequence continues at coordinate 6,645 of JAHFEK010000018.1, read as the reverse complement.
CATATTTCAGCACCGACGCGCTGGGCGCAAAAGAGAGCGGATACTTATCCGCCAGGTATCCCCCGCCAGTATTTATCGCGGCAAACGGCAACAGATGCAAAAAATCGGTGGGGATTATACACAGCCGTTTGCCCGGTATCTTCCCGGCAATCGGGACGAAAAGGATTTTCCCAAGCTCGGCTCCCAGCGACGCCGTTAATGCCTTGTCGCGGGCGGCCACCGCGTCCCTGAAACGGAGAACTTTTTCTTTCAACTCCGCTTTGCCTGTTTTCACCTCTGTCCACGACACCCCTTGGCCGCCGGCAACCCAGATGTACAGCGTTTCCTCAAACGGATAATACTCCACCAACGAAAAATCCGGTGGCAGGGATGCCGCCAATTCCCGGTATGTAAAATGCGCGGCGGTGACAAACGATGCCAGTTCCGGCTCTTCCTTTTTCAGCCTGATTATCACGCCGCGATACCGGTCGACATCTTTCCCCATCTCCCCTTCGGGACGATTGACCGGTTCGCCGCCCCCATCTCCGGCCACGCGTTGCCGCTCGCGCAGTTGCGCCTGTTTTTCGGCTATGGATTCACGCAAAGATTTCTCCTCTTGCAAGGCCGGGCTTCCCTTGTATTGCATATCTTTTGTGGCGAGCAGATCCATCAACCCCCTTGCTTTCGCTCTTTCAGCGGCATCAAATCCTGCTTCAGCGCCATGTAGCCGGTTGGCAAGTTCTATGAAGTCCGCGTAAATGAACTGTTTGTCCGCCTGGTACAGCCGTTTGTTCATGTCGGTTTCGAGCATGGAGCGGATGGACTCCAGGTTTTCCATCGCACCAAGATAATTTTTGTACGCCTGCTCGTCGAAAAATCGGATGAGGAGCGTTATCCGGGCAAGCGACTCCTTGCGGTCAGTGGTCTTTTCCAACTCGTTGATAATTCCCGCAAGCCGGTGCGCGGCATCTAGGTCGACCAGTTGTTCCAGCGCTTGCGCCCTCCCCTTGTTCTTTTTCAGCAGATCAAGCTTGATTGCCGCGAACTCCTCCGTTTGGTTTCCGGACAATGACGCAAGGGGAACAATCCGTTTCTCCAACTGCCGGGCTTCGTTATAAAGCTGTTTGGCGAAAATGCTTTTGATGTGCCATTTCAGCTCATCCAGCCCCCCTTCCTCTATCCGGGCCATGCTTCGCTTGAATATTTCCGCCCCTTTTGCGTAATTTCCCTCCATGAGGAACGAATAGCCGATAAGCGCCTCGGCTATCACATCGCCGTAGTTGAGCCGGGCTTTTCTGAAATACCCGCGCGCGCGTTCCAGATATTCCCTTCCCTTTTGAACCTGCCCGGTATTCAGGTACGAATCTCCCACCGTAAGAGTGGTAAATCCCCGCCCTTCGAAATAGCTTATCTGCTCACGTTCGGCGGCAAAGGTCACGGCATCCGCTATATCGTCGAAATGGCCAAGGGCGCGTTCCCCGGATTTTATCGCCTCGGCATAACTTTTCTTCATATACAGGTTTGTGGTTTTGCCCCCCTCCGCCGCCGTTACCGCCTTTATCAAAACCATGTCCGGCGGAAGGCCGGGGTTTTTCATCGCCGCGTCGATAACCGCGTCCCTCTCCTTGCCTTCGAACATCTTCATCCTGTTCTTATAGAGCACCTCCAACGCCATATTGGCGTGCCGCAGCCCCTTGTCGTAGTTCCCCAGCCGCCCCTCGATGGCAGAAAGCCGCGCGAAGGTGACGGAGGTATAATCTGCGTCCGGGGCCAACGCTATCCCCTGCTCCATCAGCCGGATCGCCTCCGGATACCTTCCCAGTTCCGCCAATAGCCACCCCAGTTGGCTGGATGCGCGCGCCGCCTCGTCCACATTGCCCGCCACACGCGCCTCTTCCGCGGCCTCCCGGTAAGACGCGATGGCAGCCGTATAATCGCCGGAGAAATAGGCGAACTCCGCCTCGTTGAATTTTTTCGAATATCTTGAATCGGCCTTGAACTCCCCCTTCGTCACCTTGGTAAAAGACCGGTACCCGCCCGCTTTGGCGTAGGCGGCCAGAAGGTCGTCTCCCTTTGTCTCCACGCCAACCGCCCCAAAAGCATCCACCGCAATCTTATGGAACGCCGCCATTTTTTTGTCATCGCCCAAATTGCGGTACGCCGTGCCGGTGGTGGCGGCGGCAACCCCCTTGCCGATATAGAATTCCGGTTTCTCCCTGGATGGAGCCATCGTCATGAGCGAGGAGAGCGATTCGAAATGCCGAACCGCCATTTCGCCGGCCGCCGCCGATTTTTTGAAATCGCCTTTCAGATACCACATAACGCTTTGCGACGTTTCCGATATCGTGATGGTCTTTATCAGATCCATATCGGGCGGCAGCCCGCCGTGGTCGGTGATGGCGAAATCAAGCAGCCACTCCCTATCGTTTGATTGAGCGGGGATTTTCCACTTAGCGGATTCCTGGGCCAATGCCTTTTCGGCGGCCGCCAACCCCTCGTCCAAATCGCCGGCTTTGGAATCGACCGCGGCAAGGCGGGCGTTAAAGAGCGATGCGTCAAACCCCTTGGATTCCGCTATCCGAACCGCCTCTTTCAGTTCGGCCCGCGCGTTTTCAAAATCCATCGCTCCGGCATACGCCCATCCCAACATCGCGCGCAGATGCGCCTCGTCCCGCGCATCGCCCGCCTTTTTTGCATCATCAACCGCTTTTTTATACGCGGCCGCGGAAGCGTCGTATTTTTGCGCAAAATACAGTTGTTCGCCCTCTCCCTGGCGCTTGGAGGAATATTGCTTGCCCGCGCATCCGTCCAAAACCAGGGAAATGGCTAGAACGGCCCCGATAAACGGAATCAGCAAAAACCCCGCCTTACGCAAACGCATACCCGCCTCCTGGTTAAAGACGCTCAAAGAAAAAGAAATTCTCCGGTATTGCCGCCGATTTCACCTTAGAACTCCCGTGGTCTTCTGTCAAGAAGGTGTGGAAAATATATATATTCCCGTTTTACTATAGTTGCCGGATAATGAAGATAACCTTCGACACCGCAACTGAAGGAGAGCATATGAGCGCAAAACTGGTTTTAGCCGTATTGGCCGCCGTGGCGTTTTGGGTTTCTCCCGCCTTCGCCGCCCAAGTCAAAATCGTGACTGTTACCGCATCCGCAACCGTGCAGGTGGGAGAAAGCAAAACGAAGCAGCAGGCAAAGGAAGAGGCCAAAAAAGAAGCCACCCGCAAAGCGGTGGAAGAAGCTGCGGGAACATTCATCCACGCCAGCACATCCATCAAGAATATGCAGATGGAATCGGATGAAATCAAAACCGCCTCCGTCGCCTTTGTCCGGAGCATAAAAGAAAAGCAATCGGCCTATGATCCCGCTAAAGATACTTACACCTATACAGCCGAGTTCGCGGTGGATACCGCGGCGATGGAAGAGTACGCAAATTTGTTGGCGCGGGGAAAGACCGAAGACGCCGAGGCGAAGAACAAGGATATACAGGTCTATTTCGCTTTCTACGATGGCGATGACCGGATAATCAAGGAAGGGGGAAAAGTAACCAGCGGCATGCAATACCAGCTGATGGTGCAGCCATTCCAGAAATGCCACCTGTACGTGATTAACCGCGATTCCGCCGGCGCCGTGTACATGATTTTTCCCAATCCGGAAATCCCGTTCGCGAACCCGGTGGAGGGAGGGCATGAATATTTCATCCCGGGCGCCGATAAAATGCTGGAGTTCTACAACGTGGCGGGGCTTGAAACCTTCTACGTCATCGCATCGCTCACCCCGCTTACCGATATTGAAAATTTATTCAAACGGATAAAGGAACTTGGCGGCGACGCCGATAAAACCTTGGCATCAGCGGTGGAACAACGGATACAGACGAGGGGTGGCGGCAACATCGTACAGAAATATTCAGGCGGCGCCGCCTCCTTCTCGAAAAAGAAGGTGATGATGGCCGCGGAAATCCTAAAATCCACCGGCAACATCGTGCGGCAAGTGAATATCGTCCATGAATAAAACCTTCACGCGTGTTTCCACCGTTGCGGTTTGGCTGACCGTTTTGGTTTTGTCCTCCGCCCCCGCCCGTGCGCTGGAATTCCCGGAAATTAAAAAACAGTTTCCCGAAAATGAATTTATTATCGGCGTTGGCGAGGTAAAGGCCACTGGCAACAAATCCGTGGATAGGCGGATGGCGGAAATACTGGCGCGGCTGGAAATAGCAAAACAAATACGTGTACGGGTGGAATCCGAGATGGTGGACGCTGTTTGTGAAGGCGCCGGAAAAATGCACGTTTCCGACTGCCGCAATGAAGTGGTGATGGTAATCAAACAGACCGTTGACGAAGTCCTCGGCGGATCGAAAATCGTACAATCCGGCGAAAAAACCGGAACCGTGTACGCCGTGGCGGTCATGCCAAAGAGCGACTCCGGCGGTCAGCTGGAGAAAAAATCAGCCGAAGCCGCCGCACAGGCGCGCGAAAGCCTGAACAAGGCGGGGGCTGGCGACCACGCCGCAATGAAGACCGCGAAAGAACGGTATCTGAAAGCCCTCAGTTTCCAGAAAGAAGCCGAAGCGCTGGGAATGCCAAAACGGCCAAGCCTGCTTAATGACCTTGAAAAAGAACTGGAACAAATAGGAAATTAGCTTCCCCTCAATTTATGAAATCCCCAGTTCCATTCAAAACATTTGCCTTTCCCTATTTCCCTTGATACTTGATCCGGATCCACAGCGGCGCTCCATTAAAAGGCAAAGACCGCGCCGAAGGTTGCGGTTAACTGCGATTGCGAAGTAGTGCCATCGGATACGGTGAAAACATTTTGATTGGAAGAGTCCTTGCGGATGTCCAACCGCAACAGGGCTCCATCAACCGCTTTCTCCAGAGTTATCGTTCCCTCGTTAAGGGTCTGTTTCGTGCCAGTGGTAAAACCATCCGTATCCTCGTAGACCTCGTACCTTATGGCGATGGCGGACAGAAAAGGCATGGCGCCGGAATACTTTGCATAACCCGCCACGCCGGACCAGTTGGCGGAACCGCCTGCGGCCGATCCGTTGCTTTGGGTGCCGTTGTCGTAATTAACCATGAACGAAAGCGTATCCGCTGCGTTAAGGGTCGCCACCGCGTCAAACAGCGACCTCGTTCCAATGGCGTCAAGCTGCCCGGCGGCATTTGCGGCCGCCGATTCTGAACCCGTCATGTAGTTAAGGACTATCGGGAGCGGCTTGATCGGCGTTACGCCAACTTGTACGCAAACGCCTTTTCCGCCGGTATGGTTGATGACGTTGTTCCAGCCATTGATAATATGGCCCTGGATGTAGAGGGCCTCGTTGACCGTATAGGTCAGCCGTGCGCCTGAGTGAAGAACAGGCTCGGCATAAGAAAAAAGGATCGACCGGGTATAGTTCCAGTTGGTATTGGATTCAATGACCTCCGCGCCCATCAGGGTGACGTACTTGCCAATGTCCAATTGCATTCCTTGGGCGATCAGCAGGCTTCCATACGCTTGCCTTAGCAAGCCGGAATAAACCGTTTTATCCCCCGCTTGGTCGATGAGATACGGCGTCGTTCCCGCCATAAGACCGACATAGAATCCCGCCGGGCGTTCGGCTGTTGGCTTTTTCTCGAAATTCAACTCGAAGAGCGCCGCCGAAAATTCATTTGAATCCGGTGAAAAACCAAGATATTGGTTGTCGCCCATGCCGCGATAGCCATTTCCGTTATATGTATAGTATGCGTCGACCAACCCGCTTACATTAACGGTCTCGAACCATTTGGAAGGTGGCGGCGCGGCCGGCTGCTCAACGGCTGGCACCGGAGCGGCTTCCTTGGAATTTTCGTTTGTGGTGGCAGACTCTTCCTCCTCCACGACGGACAAGACGATCTGCGGCTTTGCTTCTTCCGCTTCCACTGCCTTAGGTTGTGGTGATGGTTCCGTCTTTATCGATGGCCGCGAAACAGCCTCCACGGGTATCCCCGCAATTGGAGCAGGCGTTTCCTTCTTTGAAGGCGAGACAACCTGCGGTTCCACTTTTTCGGCTACCGCCGCCACAGGTGATGGCGGCGCTTCGGTTTTTTTCGGCGCAGGCCCTTTTGGCTCGGCCTTTTTTTTCGGCGCGGGAGGGTAAACTTTTTTCGGAGCCTCTTTTTCCGCCGTCGTTATTGCCTTATCATTGGCATGACCAGTCATCATTTCGTCGAAAGATAATTCTTTCTTTTCTCCCGCAAACGAGCTGCCGGCAAAAATCAGAAAAACAACTCCCGCAAGCAGTGACTTTTTCCATATGGTTAACATTGCTCCCCCCCACTTTCATAAATCTTTATGGCCATAATCTTCCCCGGTTGTTTTTTCAGCCTTTGTTATCTGTTTTCAATAATTGTTAAAAAGGGGCGCGGCAACCACCGCGCCCCTGAAATCATAATGATCGGCCTAGGCCGCGCTCAATAATCCTCGCCCGCCGCGACGACCGCCGTCCGGCGCTTATTCCCGTTGCCACCAGCTTCCACCTTGAACCGGGAGAGAGCCTCCTGCATCGCGCCCGCCATATTTGCCAGTTCACCGGACGACGAATTGATCTGCCGGATGCCGCTGTTGTTGTCCAGCACCGCCTTCGATATCCCCTGAATGTTCGAGGACACCTCGTTCGCGCCCCGCGCCGCCTCGCCAGAG
>JAHFEK010000017.1 GCA_023248495.1 Nitrospinales bacterium | reverse complement strand
GCGGCCCTTTCCGCCCTTTACGTGCGCGCCGCGTCCGGCCGCTTGGTGCCGTTGGGCGAAGTGGCCACCGTCACGGTCGGAGCCGGCCCGCTGGCGGTCAACCATCTGGGACAGTTCCCGGCGGTGACGCTATCGTTCAACCTGAAACCGGGCGTTTCCCTCAGCGAGGCGGTGGCCGCCGTTGAGGACGCGGCGCGGGCGGTGCTTCCGCCAAGCATCAGCACCGGCTTTCAGGGATCGGCGCAGGCGTTTCAATCCTCGTTCAAGGGGATGTGGATAATGGTCTTGATGGCGATATTGGTTATCTATATCGTGTTGGGGATACTTTACGAAAGCTTTATTCATCCGTTGACCATCCTTTCCGGCCTCCCGTCGGCGGGACTGGGCGCGGTAATCACGCTCATGCTGTTCCACAAGGAGTTGAACATCTATTCGTTCGTAGGCGTCATCATGTTGGTCGGCATCGTGAAGAAAAACGCGATCATGATGATCGATTTCGCGTTGGAAGAACAGAAGAAAGGGGCCGCCACGCCGTTGGACGCCATCTGCCGGGGGGCCATCGTACGGTTTCGCCCGATCATGATGACCACCATGGCGGCGCTCATGGGCACGTTGCCGATAGCCATGGGGATGGGGGCGGGAGCCGAATCGCGCCGCCCGCTCGGCATGGCGGTTGTGGGCGGGTTGCTCTTCTCGCAGTTGCTGACGCTGTACATAACGCCGGTGGTATACGTCTACCTCGAAAGATTCCAGTCCGCCTTCAGGCGCCGCCGTGCCATACGGCGCGCGGATTAGGCGGGCGTGTCGGCGGAGGAAAGGGTTTCCGATGTTTCATCGTAGGAGAAGAGGTTGCCGTAGCGGGCCCAACGAATGAGATTGTCGAATAGCGGTTCGTAATTTTCGAACGGCATATGCATGACAATCATTTCCAGGATAAGCTCTTTGTTGATGGCCTGTTCGGGGTGTTTGTCTATCAGCTCTTTTATTGTGCGGAACAGATTGAGTTGCAGCATTTGCCGCCGCCATATGTCTTTGCGGGCTTCGGGCGATGCTTTGGTGAACTGCCGGCCGACAGGGGTCAAGGTCACCATCCGTTTTGGGGTATCGACCAAGTCGAGCATTTCGGCTCCCTTGACAACAGTGATTATTTGGCCGAACTCGCTGCGCGTGTCGATGGAAATTTGGAACACATCGGCGGTTCCGCCGCGCGCGTCCAGATATTCCATCAGGCCGACGATTTCGCTGGCGGAGCAGTTGGGCAGCGGTTCTATAAAGTTGGGAGGCATAACGGGCTCCACGGTCACGTCCGGCATTTCGTGCCCGCTGATGATGTCGTGCAGCCGTTCCATTAGACGCTGAAATTCCAGCGAACGGTAATCACGTGGACGGGGTAATGGGTTTTCCGTCACGGTACGGATTCGTCCGGGATGCGCTCCCAGAACAATGATCCGGTCGGCCATATAAACGACCTCTTTAATGTCGTGGCTTACCATGAGAATAGATTGGGGATTGGTGTCGGCAATCTCCCATATGTCCAGTACTTCCGCGCGGAGGCTTTCGGCGGTCAACGCGTCGACCTGGCTGAACGGCTCGTCCATGAACAGCAGCTCCGGCTTCACGGCGATGGCCCGAGCGATGCCCACCCGCTGTTTCATGCCGCCGGAAAGCTCGCGGGGATAGGCATCCTCAAAACCGGAGAGACCGACCATCCGCACGGTTTCGCTTACCCTGTCATCGATTTCGGCGGACGGGTAGCCGGTCGATTTGAGCACCACTTCGATGTTCTCCGTCACCGTCATCCACGGATAGAGGGCGAATCCCTGAAACACGATGGCGGCGCCCAGGTTGAGTCCCCTCAGCTTTTCACCGTGGGTGAAGACATCCCCGGCGGTGGGCTTGATAAGACCGGCAAGTATGCGGAGGATGGTGGATTTGCCACACCCCGAAGGGCCGAGCAGCGCCACCACTTCGCCTGATTTTATCTGGAGGCTGATGTTATCGAGCACCTTGAGGCGGTTGCCCTCGGGCTTGGCGAATTCGTGGCTGATGCCGGCGGCGGCGCAGAGTATTTTGCCGTTATTGCCCTTGTTCATATGTTCCGTCATTTTCCCAGCGAATAGCGCTCTTGCGCAAGATCATACAACCGGCCCCACAACACCCTGTTCATTAGCACCACCACCGCGGCCATTACCATGATGCTGGCGGCAAGCGTGTGGAAATCGCCCCGTTCGGCCGATTGGCTTATCAATGCCCCGATTCCATCCGTGGCCAGAGGCTGCCCATTGTAGCTCACTTTTTCCGCGACGATGCTGGCGTTCCATGCCCCGCCCGCGGCCGTTACCCATCCAGTGACCAGCGCCGGAAAAACGGCGGGTACATAGAGCGCGGTAAACTGACGCCAACCTGAAAGACGGAAACTAACCGTTGCCTCTTTGAGATCCGCGGGCACCGCCGCCGCCGCGCCGATCACGTTAAATAAAATATACCATTGGCTGCCGAGCAGCATCAGGAGGACGCTTCCCCACCCCAGGGAAAGATGGAGCCAGATGAAGAGCGCCACCATCGCGGGGAAAAGCATCGGCGCGGGAAACGATGCGGCTATCTGCACCACCGGCCGCAGGATTTTAAGCGCGGCGGGGGATCTGCCTATCAAAATTCCCACCGGCAGAGTCCACAGCGTTCCCCCCAGCAAAACCCCGAAGACGCGCAAGAAAGTGAGGAACGTCGAATACCAAACCGTTTTCCATTCCGACACGCCGAGTTCCGATACCAGGCCCGCAAGCTGAACCGCCGCGTATAACAAGATGGCGGTCACCGCGCCGATAAGAAACCATCGAAGGCCGTTCAGCAACCACCGTTCAAGGACGCCGCGCGCGGGCGGAGGCAGCAGGCGCACCGGACGTTTCGAGGTGCGCATCATAAGTTGGTGCAATGCGTGTTCCGCCGCCTTGAGCGCCTTCAACTTCGTCAGCCACTCCAGGAACCACGAGGAATCGGTGTCCATTTCGCCGGCGCTTTCTTCAAGGCGGTAGCGGCGCACCCATACGGTGAGGGGGCGCCAGAGCAGTTGATCCAGCGCCACGATTATCGCGATCATGGCGAAAAAGGCCCACGCCATGGCGGGATAATTGCCTTTGTCCACCGCCACGCTCATGTACGAGCCCAGGCCCGGAAGCCGGTAATCTTTTTCCCCCAGCATGAATGCTTCGCTTACCATCAGAAAAAACCAGCCACCCGCCATGCTCATCATGCTATTCCATACCAAGCCGGTGGCGGCGGACGGGAGCTCTACCCAGCGCAGTTTTTGCCACCAGCTGAAGCGGAAGACCGTCGCCGCTTCACGCTGTTCGGGCGGCAACGAGCGTAGGGAGTGATAAAAACTGAAGGTCATGTTCCATGCTTGTCCGGTGAATATCATGATGATGCAGGCCAATTCGAGGCCGATATTGGATTGGGGGAAAAGGGCGATAAGGGCAAGCACCACGCCGGGCATGAAGCCGAGCACCGGAATGCTTTGCAGGATGTCGAGCAACGGAACGAGGATTGATCCGGCGCGCTCATCTTTTGCCGCCCAGTAGCCGTATAGAAGGGTGAATGTCAGCGAAATCGCGTATGCGGCGAGCCCGCGCGCCAGCGAGAACAGTGCGTACTTCGGCAGGGCCATCGGCGAAAGGTCTATCTCGAAAGCGGGGCGGAAATGCGCCGTTACCTGCTTTTCAAATCCCGCGAGGCCGTAAAAAAGGCCGGCGAGGCAAAGGATAAATAACGCGTCCGGCCAATACCCGGTTAGCGGCCGCAGCCTGAATCGCCCAGGAACGCCCCACTGAATCCATTCCATGCAATTTACTCCAGTTTTATTTTCCGCTTGGAACGGCGGAGGGGATTACAGCGTGTTGGGGTTGATGGCGTGTGCCGGCTTTTCGGCTTCTGCCTCTCCCGCGTCTTTTTCGGCCTTGTCCAAAAGTTCCATGAGGCGGCTGATTTCGGCTTCCGCGCCGGGATGCGGCTTGTTGGCGGCATCACGTTCCTGGTGGTAATTGTGCGCTATTTGCAGCAGGGTGAGCACCGACAGGCCGAGATAGTCGGCGGAACCGGTGGCCTTGGCGATGTCCTTCATCTGCTGGTCGCAGTATTTTGCCAGCGTGCGGGTATATTCCTCGGCGAAAGGGCTTTGGATGCGGTAATCCCGTCCGTGCAGCGTGATCGTGATGTCTTTTGGATCCATTTCAATCCTTGTAGAATTTTTCAAGGCGCGTGGCCATTTTTTCCACTTTTTCCTTGATGACTTTCCGCTCTCCCTTCATTTTTTCGACTTGGCGGGACAGATCCATCACGTTGCTTCCCTCAGCGGTGGAGGCGCCGGGCACGGAGAGGTTTTTGATTTTCGTTTCGGCGGCCAGCAGCAGGCGTTTGAGCCGGGCGTTCTCGCGCCGGCAGATGACAAATTCGGCGGCGAGGCGCTCCACCTTCGCGGCAAGTTGCTTGAGTTTCGATTCCGTCATTACATCCTCAATTCCGCGCCGTGGCGTTGGCCCACCCGTTGCAGGATGGCGGCCATAAGATCATCGCCGGCCTTATCGGTGAGCGTCTGTTCCGGATTTTGGATAAGGAGCCGGAACGCGAGACTTTTTTTTCCCGCCGGAACCTGCGGCCCCTGGTAAAGGTCGAATAAGCGGCAATGCCGTATCAGGGCGCGGTCGGTGCCTATGATGGTCTCCATGATACCTCCAGCCTCCGTCCGTTCATCAACCAATAACGCCAGATCTCGTTTAATGCCGGGAAACCGCGGCAACGGTTCCATCGGGGTATTTTCCTTGCCCCGCGATTGTATCAGAGCGTCCGCCGATAGTTCAAAATAAACCATGGGCGCTTCAATGTCGAATTGTTGCAGCGCCAGCGGGTGCATTTGCCCCATGACGCCGATGACGGTTTCGCCCACGCGGATTTCCGCCTGCCGGTGCGTATACAGATATTGGCGGCGGACGGCATCGGCCGGCCGGACGAACGCCGGCTCCGTCCCGGCGAGGGCTTTGATCACTTTTTGCAAAATGCCCTTGAGACGGTGGAAACCGCGCGGGATGGAAGCTCCCAACAGCTCATCTTCCCCCGCCGTCATGATCGCCGCGCAGTGGAATTCCTCCCGGACTTCGTTTACCGCGCGGGAGAAGACCGTGCCGGTTTCAAAGAGTGAAAGGGTTTCTTCCCCTTTGCGCAGGTTGAGTGCGGCGGCGCCGAGCAGGCCGGGTAGCAGGGCGGTGCGCAGTTCGCACAAATCGGCGTTGATGCGGTTTTCCATCGGCACCGGTTCTTTGCCCGCCAGGCCGAGACCGATGCGCCACGCAGGGTTGATGAACGAGTAGTTCAGGGTTTCGTAAAAACCGGCGGCGGCCAGCAGATCGGCCATGCGGCTGCGGGCGCGGTAAGTTCCCCCTTCCACCGCTTCGTGCTGCGCCAAGCGTGGCGTGGTGGCGGGTATGTTCGCGTATCCGTGGAGGCGGGCCACTTCTTCGATGATATCCGTCTCGATTTTTATGTCGTGCCGCCATGAGGGGGCGGTTACGGCGAACAGCCCGTCGCCTTCCATCTTGCAGTCGAATCCAAGCGAGCCGAGATAGTTCAGCACCTGTTGGCCGCTGAGGATGAGGCCGAGGGTATCGTTCACTTTGGTGGTGCGCAGGCGGATGGCCGGCGCTTGCCATTGCATGGGATACACATCGACGAAGCCGTCCGGCGTTCCCCCGGCCGACGCGCCGATCATGCGGGCCGCCAACAAGCTGGCCAACGGCACTCCCCGCGGATCGACGCCCCGCTCGAAGCGGTAGGACGATTCCGTGGATACCCCCAAAGCTTTGGCGGTTTTGCGCACGCAGACCGGGTCGAAGTAGGCCGCCTCGAGAATGATGTCGGTGGTATCCGGCTTTACTTCGCTGTTGAGGCCCCCCATCACGCCGGCCAGCGCCACGCCGCGATGGGCGTCGGCGATGAGCAGCGCGTCGGCGGCAAGCTCGTGCACTTTGCCGTCCAACGTGGTGAACCGTTCGCCTGGGCGGGCATTGCGCACGATGATCCGGCTATCTTGCAGGTCCCGGCGGTCGAAGGCGTGCAGCGGGTGGCCGGTCTCCAGCATGATGTAGTTGGTGGCATCCACCACGTTGTTGATGGGGCGGACGCCGGCGGCAAAGAGGCGGCGGCGCACTTTCAGCGGGGAGGGGCCGACCGTCACGCCGCGAATTGCGCGGGCGGTGTAGCGCGGGCAGCCATCGTTATTCTCCACATAGACGCTGAAATTTTCGAGGCCGGTTCCCCACTCCTGCATCGGATCGGGAAGTCTCAGTTTCCCGCCGGAGATGGCGGCCACCTCGCGGGCGGCCCCCCACACGCTTAGGCAGTCGCCGCGGTTTGGCGTGATATCAATTTCCAATATCACGTCTTCCAGTTCGTAATGGTTGGCCAGCTTCGCCCCTAGCGGAATGCCGGGTTCCAGCGTCATGATGCCGTTGGATTCAGCGCTGATGCCCAGCTCCGCTTCCGAGCAAATCATTCCTGACGATTCGACGCCGCGGAGTTTCCGTTTTTCGATGACCATGCCGTTGGGAAGTTTCGCGCCGATACGCGCGACAGCCACCCGCTGATCCGGCGCCACGTTTGGCGCACCGCAGACGATCTGCAACGTGGCGCCATTGATGTCCACCTCGGTAATGCGGATGTTGTCGGCGTCTGGATGCGGCGAAACGGAAAGTACCCGTCCGACGACCACATTGTCATACGCGCCGCGCAGATCCCGCACGATATTCGTTTCAAGGCCGGCGGAGGTAAGTCCCGCCGCCAGGAGTTCGGGGGAGAGACCGTGCTCCACCCAGTCGTTGAGCCAGAGATAACTTAACCGCATGGCCTAAAACTGCCTTAAAAAGCGCATGTCGTTCTCAAAGAAAAGGCGGATGTCGTCCACCCCGTATTTCCGCATGGCGAGCCGCTCGATGCCCATGCCAAAGGCGAAACCGCTCCATTGATCCGGATCGATATTGCTGAACTTGAGCACGTTGGGATGTATCATGCCGGCCCCCAACACCTCCAGCCAGCCGGTGTTTTTGCAGACGCGGCATCCCTTGCCGCCGCAGATGACGCACGAAACGTCCACTTCCGCCCCCGGCTCGACGAACGGGAAGAACGAAGGGCGCAGGCGCACCTTTGTCCGCGGCCCGTAGAGGCGGTGGATGAACGTCTGGAGCGTCCCTTTCAGGTCGCCCATCGTCACCTTGCGGTCGATGGTGAACCCCTCGATCTGATGGAAGACCGGGGAATGGGTAATGTCGCTGTCGCAACGGTAGACCTTTCCCGGCGCGATGACGGAAAGCGGCGGCCCGTAGCGGGCCATGGCGCGCGGCTGCACCGGCGAGGTATGGGTGCGTAACAGGCGTTTGATGTCCGGCAGGTGGAATGTGTCCTGCATGTCCCGCGCGGGATGATCCGGGGGGAAGTTGAGCGCCTCGAAGTTGTAATAGTCGCTTTCCACTTCCGGCCCCTCTTCGATCTGGAAGCCCATGCTGGTGAAAATGCCCACAATATCGTCCATCACCACGCTGAGGGGATGGCGCGCGCCGAAAGCCGGTTCGGCCCCTGGAAGGGTAATATCGAAGAACTCGCCGTCGATATCTTTTTGGATCTTGTCGACTTTGATTTTTTGCGTGGCGTCGTTGATGATGGTTTCCACGGCGGCGCGCGCTTCCTGGAGCAGCTTGCCCGCTTCTGGTTTTTGCTCCTTGGGGACGCCCGCCATCTCCCGCGAAAGAAGCGGGATGACGCCGCTCTTCCCCAGATATCTCACCCGGAGGGCGTCAAGCTCGCGCTCATCCTTCGGGAAGGGAATGGACGGAACCTGCCCTTTGAGCTCGAGCAGGCGTGCGATAAGGTCGGCTGCCAAGGTAAACCTTAGGCAGCCTTCTTGACGAGACCTTCCTTGGCCTTTTTCACGACTTGGCTGAACGCCTGCGGCTCGCGCACGGCCATATCCGCCAGTATTTTCCGATCAAGTTCGATCCCGGCGTGTTTAAGGCCGTTGATGAGTTGGCTGTAGCTTAGGCCCTCGGTACGCGCGGCGGCGTTGATCCGGACGATCCAGAGCGAGCGGAAGTCGCGCTTGCGCACCTTGCGGTCGCGGTAGGCGTATACGCCGCCGCGGATGACGGTCTGTTTGGCGTGTTTGAATACGGCTCTGCGCGACCCGACAAACCCTTCAGACGCCTTCAGTATCTTCTTTTTGCGTGCCCGTGAAGCGGGACCGCCTTTTACCCTTGCCATTGTTTTCCTCCTCGCTTCAGAACTGGTACGGCATCATTTTCTTAATTCGCTTCAGGTCTCCCGGATGTTCCACGATTGTGGTACCGCGGGCCTGGCGCTTGCTTTTCGTGGTCTTATTGGACAGCAGGTGGCGGGTGTTCGTGTTCTTCTTTTTCACCTTGCCGGATCCTGTCACCCTGAACCGCTTCGCGGCGGCTTTCTTGGTCTTAATTTTCGGCACTGACTTCTCCTTCCTTCACTTGGACTGGTTTCTTTTCTTCTTCCGCCGCTTTAGCGCCGGCCGCCGTTTTGGGCGCCGCCGTTTTAGGCGCCGCCGGTTTTGCCTTCGCGGGCTTGGGCTCCAGCAGGATGCTCATGGTGCGCCCTTCCAGCTTCGGCTGTTGCGTAACAAAAGCAAACTCTTCGGTGTCCTTCACGTACCGATCCAGCATCGTCCTGCCGAGCTCGGCATGATCGATCTGACGTCCTTTAAAAAACACCGTTACTTTTGCCTTATTTCCTTCACCCAGGAAGCGCATGATATGAACCAGCTTGAACTGGTAATCGTGCTCGCTCGTCCGGGGGGTCAATTTTACTTCCTTGACCTTGATTATTTTCTGATGTCTTTTTGCCTCGTGCGCTTTTTTGTTCTTCCGGTACTTGAATTTTCCATAATCCATGTACTTGCAGACCGGCGGCTTCGCCTGCGGCGACACTTCCACGAGGTCAAGTCCCCGCGAGTTCGCCTGCGCGACCGCTTCCGGTACCCGCATAACGCCGAGATTTTCGCCTTTTTCGTCGATTACCGTTATTTCCGGCACGCGGATCTGATTGTTAACCCGTAACCCGTCCTTATCAACAACGCGAAAATTTTTAGACGCGCCTAAACCTGGTTTGGGCCCAGTACCTTCAGATCCAATCGGCAATGGCATCCTCCTCAAAAAAATTAATGGTAGGAACGGGCGGTCTCGAACCGCCGGCCCCTTGCGTGTCAAGCAAGTGCTCTACCCCTGAGCTACGCTCCTATTTCAACTATCTCGCAATTATACAGACTCTTCTCCGGATTGCACAACAATACGCGCTCCCCGGATGAAGCGCGTATTATACCGACTCTATCTTTTTTAGCAAGCGTGTATTTGGCGCAAACGCTTTAGAGGTGTGGCGGGGGCCGCGCGCGGTCAATTGTCCACCGGGCGGTAGGGAAGCGTGATGGTGAATTCCGAGCCTTTTCCCTCGGTCGATTGCACGCTGATGGTTCCCCCCATCGCGGCAACCAGTTTGCGGCAGAGGGTGAGGCCCAGACCCACGCCCCCCTGCGCGCGGGTGCTGCCGCCATCAAGCTGGCGGAAAGCGTCGAATATTATTTCGCGGTCCTTCGCCGGTATGCCGATTCCTTCGTCTTTTACGCGGAAGTACAGTTGACCGTTCGATATTGAGGCGGTGGCGCGCACCTCTCCGCCACCGCTGTATTTGATGGCATTTTGCACAAGGTTGTACAGCGTCTGTTCGATCCGCGAGGTATCGCCGAGGAAGAAGATGTCCTCGTTCCGTTGATTGTCAATGCCGGCCGCCAGCCGAATGTTTTTTTCGCTGGCGGCGGCGGCCAGCCTGGCGGAGACGGCGTGGAGGATCATGCGGGCGGAGGAGACATGCTCCTGCATTTTTAATTGGCCCGCTTCCAGCGAACTCATATCCAACAGGTCGTTTATGAGCTGGAGCAGGCGTTCTCCCTGTGCCACGACCACGTCGTTAAACATGGTTATTTCGGCGGCGGCCTGTTCGGCGCGGGTCACCGTTTTATCCGTTCCGTTTTGCGGCGCGGTCGCCGCCGGGACTCGCTCTCCGTCCGGCGCGGCGTGCCGATGAGCGGTTTTCAGCCCCTCCATCACTTCTTCCATACGTTCCCTGGCGATGCGCGAATAACCGAGAACGGACGTAAGCGGCGTGCGCAACTCGTGCGACATATTGGCCACGAATTCAGATTTCAACCGGTTTGCCTCTTCAGCCGCTTTGCGGTCTTTTTGCGCCTCCTCCAGCGCATCCACTGTTTGCCGCACCAGTTCCATTTGCGCCGCCGCCTGTTGTTCCATAAGCTTTTCATGTGCCCGTTGCGTCGTCATGTCGCGGTAAATTCCCTGCATCAAGTCGCGGCCCTCCACCCTAATCATGGAGCAGCGGACATCCGCCGTGACCGCAACTCCATCCGCGCGGATAAGGGTAATGCTTTTCGGGTTCGGGTCGGTATCGTCCGGCCCATCCGCCACTCTTTTGGCCAACATGGCGTTATACCGCTCCCGTTCGGTGGGTGGAAAAAGGGAGTCATGGGGTTGGCCCACAACATCCCCGCGCCGCATGCCTAGCAGCTCTTCCCCTTTGCGGTTAATCTCCACCATCAGGCCGGTATCGGCATCGGTGACGATGACCGCGTCTCCCGCATGTTCCATCAGTTTCTTATATTTTTCGCGTTCTTCTTCCAGTATGCGACCCGCCAAGGCGGCCCGTCCCGCCGCGGCCAGTTCCATCAGCCCCAGCAGCAGGGCCATGGCTTCGATCAAAACGACGCCCGCCGCCGCTTTGCTCCGCACATCATCCTGCGCGCGGAAATCCGCTTCGGCAAAATGGTCGAATTCGATCTTAAGCCGGCTCATTTCGGCGCTTATCCGTTTCCCCAACTCATCGTGGCGGTTATGGAAGGAGGCGGGTGTGTCAAGTTTGATGTCGATATCGGCGGAGGGGCCGCCCTTTCGCCAGCGGCGCAGCATTTCCCGTACTTGTTCCATGACGGCCCCATGCTCGGCGGCTTCGGTGGCGATTCCTTGGCGGAAATTGGAAGGAAGACCGCCTCCTTTTTCACTTAAGAACCGCTGCAACGCACTCCGTCCCCGCTCGGCCGTCAGCGATTCAATGTTGACATAATTTTCTGCTTGCGCCCGGGTGAGTATTCCGCTTTTGAGGAGCATGCCGTAAAGGAGGATGTCGTGAGCGGGCCCAAAGCTTTGTTCCATCAGCATCTGTGCTTCGATGAGGAGGGATATCTCGTCATTCCGGAGGTTGCGCTTTTTATCGCTATTCTCTATCTGTTGGAAATTGATCACATTGACATAAAGGTATCCGGCGGCGAACATCACCATCATTAACAGCGTCAACAGAATAATGATCCTGCCCAACGGGGTGCCGCTTCCGGCCCGCAACCAGAGGCCCAAACCTTCTCGCCGGGATAACGAGTTTGAACTGACTATTTGCATGATTTGCGCGGCATGCGGTTACCGCGCGTTCCCCCATCTAACGATGTTATGGTAATAACGTGTATTATATCAACAGGATCATTATCCACCTAAAGCAACCTGACGGCAACGGGTGGACAGAGGAAAGTATTGACCGGGCAACCCGGCCCGGTGTTACTATTACGGCGTGATGAAAAAGATGTTGATGGCACTGCTGGCATCGCTGATGCTGGCCGCTCCCTTCGCCGGGGCGGAGCATGTCCACGGCGGCGAGGACATGCCGCATTTGCACAAAGCGCCGGTGATCCCCGACGGACGGAATGAACGCCCCGGCAAGCAGCAGTATGTGTTCCGCGAAAAGAATGCCGATCTTTCTAAAAAGAACGGCTTTTTCCTCGATCAGGCGGGGAATAAAGTGCGGCTGGCCGACTATCGGGGCAAGCTGGTGCTGATGGATTTTATCTATTCCGACTGCAAACACGGCATCTGCCAGTATCTCGACAAAAAGATGAATTTTGTTGCGAACAAGCACAAGGCCCGCTTGGGAAAAGATCTTGTGCTGGTCTCGCTGAGCTTTGACGACAAAGACACCCCCCAGACATTGGCCGGCTTCGCCGCCAAATGGGAGAAAGACCCGGCTAAATGGGCCTACCTTTCGGGCCTGCCGGGGGATATTGTCGAAACATGCGGGGAGTACGGCGTCGTGGTTCGCTGGAACGAGCAGGAGGCTTTATTTGAGCACACGGTTCGCACCATCCTGATCGGCCGTGATGGCAAGCTGCTAAAGACGTATCGCGGCCGCGACTACAAAATGCAGGAAGCGGTTGATGACATCGCCAACCTGTTGGCTGGCAAACCGGTCAACCCGGCGCAATAAAGGCCTCCCGGCGCTACAGGTCTTAACGTGTGGATTGCCGCCCGGCGGCGAGGCCTTTTTGGCGCGTTGCGCCAACAACAGGTTGAAACCTGTACCCCCCTGTTACTGGCCGTTGGCGCGGGCGTGGAGCACCGACTTCCAAAAGAAGAAGCCGATGATTCCAAATGTGCAGAGCGGCGATACCCAGTGCGGGATGTGACAGCCAAACGCCTCGGTGAGCATTATGGCGCCGAGCACGAGGATGGAGTACATCGCGCCGTTTTTCAGATAGGCGTACTGTTTTATTTTATCGGCGCCCCGGATGGTCATTTCCCGCACCACGAAGGCCCCCAGCCCGTTGCCGATGATGATAAGCGGGACCGATAGGGTAAAGGCGAAGGCTCCCAACACGCCGTCGATGCTGAACGTGGCGTCTATCACTTCCAGATAGAAAAGCTTGCTGATGTCCGACATGTTGCCGCTTATCATCTTTTTTTCGCTCTCTTCGGCGTGCTGCTTGAATCCGTGAGTGATGAAAAAGGCGCTTGAGCCGATGACCGTGCCGAGCGCCATGTAGGGGTTTATTTTCACACACACCCAGACAATGATTACCAACAGCACCGATACCACCGCGTAGAACCATACCCCCTGATCCATGAAAAAACGCTCCCCGCGCAGCCCCACGTTTTTATCTTCCAAAAAGAGCCAGTGGAAAAAAAGAAACACAAGAAACGTTCCGCCGCCGGAGAGGAGCACCGGCGCGGCGTCGTTCACCGCCTTCAATATCGATGGATCGTTGCTGAAGGTCGCCGTTAGCGCTTGTACCGGCCCCAGTCCCGGCGTGGCAAGCCAGACAATGAGCCACGGCAACACGCCGCGCACGAGGAACACCCCAAAGAAAAGCCCCCAGGTGAGGAACCACCGCCGCCCCTTTTGGCCCATGGTGCCAAGCACCTCGGCGTTGATAACGGCGTTGTCAATGCTGCTGATCGTTTCAAATGCGCAAAGGCCGGCCACGGTGAGGGCCATCCCAAAGATGTCCATGTAACTCCTTAAAAAATCAGATCAAATCATACTAACACCGGCGGCCATTGGAAAGCCTAAACCTTTGTCCGTCTAATTATTATTCGATGGCAAGGTATTGTTATTTGATAGGTGAAGAGAGAGGCGGTTTGGCCCGGAATCGGGTTAGAATGGCCCCCTTATATGGAAAGAACCGAAAAGGGGACGCCCAAGGACGATCTGCTGCTTGTCACCAGCATCGAACGGGGAGATGGCGAAGCGTGGGAATCCTTTGTGAACGATTACACCGCGTGGGCGCTGTATCGCGCGCAACGGTGGTGCCGCGAGCATTGCCCGCATCGCCGCGCGGGGGCATCCTGCGCCCTGATTACCGTCGCGCGGCGGATGGAAGGAACCGGCGTTCCCCGTCCCGATGGGGACGAATGCGGCGATGGGTTGGACAGCTACATCTGGATACTGGAGCAACTCCGGAAAAAAATTCGGCGCTACACCGGCAAGAACAACAGCCGTCTTTCCACATACATATGGACCGTGCTGAATTCGCGGGAGCTGTACGTGGACTGGCTTAGGTGGAAATATGGCCGCGTATTTTAGCGATACCGCGTATCAGCGGTTGCCGGTCGCCGTCCGCAAGATGTCCAAAGAGGCGCAAACGGTTTGTATTTATCTGCGTTTGCGGAAAAGCGAGGAGACCATCCGCGAGGAGATGGCTCTGCCGCCGCACGAGGCCGCGCGTCTCATCGCCGAAGTGAAGCGGACGCTGATCGTCAACGGCAATTACGACATTATCTCCGACCCCTCGTTCGTGCCGCTGGAAGAGGCGGACGGCGCCGTGGCGGATGGGCCAGGCATGGAAGAGAGCGTGATGGCCCGCAATTTCCTGCGTGCGTTGCGAGGCGCGCTGGAAAGCCTTTCGCGGGACGACCGGCGGGTGCTGCACCTTTTTTTCGAGCGGCATATGACCGCGGTTGAGATTGCCGGTTTTTTAAAGGGAACCGGCGTGCGGCTGGAACATGGGGGGGCGGCGGTCACCGGTCCGGCGGATGTATTTGCGATGATCGACCGCGCGGTGAAAAATCTGCTTGACGCCGTGGGGGAGGCCACTCCAATCGGCCGGGGCACATTGACGGTGAAAGGGCTAAAGGACGTTCTGTATCAAACGGGGGTGGAAAGATGACCCACTGGGATTCCGGACGGTTCTGGGAACGGCTGCGGCGCGAGAACCCGCCGGCGGGACATCTGAACGATTGCTCCGTTTGCGCCGACCGGCTGATCGAATTGAAAGAACTGGAATCGCGTTTGGCGGGGCTTCGCTTTCTTGGCGCGCCGGGGTGCGATGACCGCATTGCACCGGATGAACTGGCCGATTTTATCGAGTACCGCCATGCCGACCGGCATCGGATCAAGGCGCACTTGCAACAGTGCGACCGTTGCTTTGAAGACGCCGCGTACTACTTTAGCGAATCGATCCGGATGAAAGGGGCCGCCGAGGAGCCGACGCCGGAAGCCGCGCGGCGGGCGGCGCTTGCCATCATCCCCCGGAAAAGCTGGATGCAGCGATGGGTTATCGTTCCGCTTCCGGCGTTTGCGGCGGCGGCCGTTTTCTGGCTGGTTTTTGCCCTCACCGCACCGTCCCCCCAAGTGATGCTCACGCGGGAATCCCCTTTTTATGGCATTTATGAGAAGGACTCCGGCGCCCTGCCGTACTTCTATTTCAGCGGCGATGGCCGCCGGGTGGGGAATGAAGTTTCCGGTATGCGGATCACCACTACGCGGGGAAAAGCGCTTTTCCGATGGAACGGGGTGGCGGGGGCCGATGATTATTATTTCGTCTTGCAGGAAATCCGCGACGGCGCGCCGCGCCGGATCGACGAAAAATTCCTCAAGGAGACCAGCATTTGGATCGACAGCGCCGACTTGATGCCCGGTTCCTCCTACCGGTGGATCGTGGCGGGCCGTCTGCCGGAAAACCGTTACTTCCAGGGCACGATGGAATTCCACCTTCCCCGCTAAGTTACACGGTGGGTACTCATTTCGGGAGGCGCGGAAAAAATTTCAATCCGCGCCGGATGTGGCCTAGGCCATCATGTGTGCGTTGGCGCGGAGCGCCATGAGGGAGGTCATGCCTTCGGCATGATGTACCCAATAAACCTCGATTCCGAAGTTGGAATTCCATGTGACCCGGAAAGGCATTATTGGCAAAAGGTTGGATTTGATCTTCAAACGGAATATCCGGTTCGGAGATTTTCCTCCCCTTGGAAAGGGGAGGATACAGGAGGGGTTCCCGCATCTTGTGCCATGCCTGCTTCATCAGGACAACGGCTATTACTTTAACCCCACCTATATCCTCCCCTCAAATGAGGGGAGGAAACTTCGGGATCGAGGATAAATTGGGCGTTCACCCAAAACGGATCGCGGGCTACTTCAGTTCCGCCAGCTTTTTTTCCAAAAACGCGCGGGAGCGGGCAAGGCCGTTGGCGTATGCTTCCGGCGAGAACGACTTGGCGTAAAACCCCATGATCTTTTTGTAATCGTAAAAAGGGATGTCCTTGAACACCATCCACGCTTCGTCCGGAAAATGTTTTTTCACCGCCACCACGGCTTCATGCCGCCAGCGGAGGAATTCCTGATGGTTGGGGGATAGCGCGTCCAGATCCTTCATGCGCGCCATAAGCGCCTCGATAATTTCGCGGGGGGATTTTTCGGACATTTTATTTTTGGAAGCCCGCGAGGCGCAAAACCCGGCGGGCATCGCCGATATTACGAAACGATGGCGTCCACTTCGATTTCCACCAGCATGGCGGGATCGATGAGCGCCTTCACCACGACCAGCGTGGTGGCAGGGCGTATGACCGAAAAAATCTCGCCGTGCGCTTTGGCTGCCAGTTCCCAGTCCTCCGCATTTTTTAGGTAGATGCGGGTGCGCACCACGTCCTTGAACGAGGCTCCCGCTTCTTTTAACGCCCCGTCGATGATCTGGAGGGACCGCACCGATTGGGAATAAGCGTCTCCTTCCAGCTTGCCGTTGGCGGAAACGCCCGCGGTGCCGGAAACGGCGATGTGATTGCCCATGCGCACCGCGCGGGAGTAGCCAATGATCGGTTCCCATTTGGAGCCGGCCGAGATGTTTTTGCGTTCCATATTCCTACATCCGGCTGAAGCGGGTTTTGGGGGCTTTGCACTTTGGGCACGTCCAAGGTTCGGGAAGCTTTTCGAATTCGGTGCCTTTTTTAATCAGCCGCGAGATGTCCCCTTTTTCAGGATTAAAAACATAGTCGCAGTTGCCGCATTTCCACTTTGCCATATTCCCTCCCTTGGATTTGGTATCTTTTCCGTTGTGCCGTCTTTCAGCACACTATTTTTACCGCTTCGCCGCACGATAGGCAATGCCCCTTTTTCGCGCCGGTTGCCGATACGGCATACCCCTGCCGTTGGATAAGCATGTGGCCGCAAAAGGGGCAGCGGCTGTGGCTGAATTCCTCCACGTCGGCGTTGCCGATAAAAACGTACTTGAGGCGGGCCTTGGCTATCCGCGCGGCGCGGATCAGCGTATCCACCGGGGTTGCGGGGATATCCATCTTATACATCGGGTGGTAACGGGAAAAGTGCAGCGGCATGAACGGATCCACAGAAGCGATGAAACGGGCCAGCTTTTCAAAATCTTCATCGGTGTCGTTGAGCGTGGGGATGACGAGGTTGGTTATCTCGATGTGGGCCTTGCCGGCGGTTGCCGCCACATTGCGCAGAACCGGGGCGAGCCACCCCTTGCAGATTTTCCGGTAGAAGGTTTCGTCCATCGATTTGATGTCGATGTTGAGCGCATGTATGAGCGGCAGCAGTTCGTCATATGGCTCCGGCTGCAAGTGGCCGTTGCTCACCAGCACGTTCACCATCCCCGCCTCTTTCACGGCGCGGCAGGCATCCAGCAGGTATTCGTACCACATCAGCGGTTCGCTGTAGGTGTAGGCCACCCCCACGCTGCCGCTCTCCTTCGCGGCGCGCACCAATTCCTCCGGGCCGAGGTAGCGGGTGGGTGCGGTTTGCTGGCTGATCTGGAAATTCTGGCAAAAGCGGCAGGCAAAGTTGCACGCGTTCGGTCCGACGCTCAGTATCCGCGTGCCGGGATGGAAATGGTAGAGCGGTTTCTTTTCCATCGGGTCGAGGTTGAGCGACGTGGTGAGGCCGTACGCATTGGCGATCAACTGGCCCCCTTCGTTTGTTTTCGCCATGCAGATGCCCGTCTTGCCCGGCTTCACGATGCAGTGGTGGGGGCAGAGGTGGCACGCGGCGGAACCATCCGGCCGTTTTTCCCAGTAGCGGGCGGTTACCTTTGGCGCGGCGGTTTTCACCGGTAGCGCTCCACGGTGAAACGTTGCAGGGTTACTGCCTCGTCCGGCCTGATGCCCCCTTTACGGCGGCAGATGGCGATCTGCTCGCCAACCGTATTCACCCCGCCAATGTCCGGCAAAAGAAGCCCGCGCCGCAGCCCGGCGGTGACGATGACGCCGTAGCGTTTCGGGTCGAGCGTTTCCGGCCCGTCAACCGGCTCCGGCGGGGAGAGTACGTCAACGCTGATGTCGAGGGCGGCCAGCTCGTCCGGCGCGACCGGCGCAAAGCGCGGGTCGCGCACGGCTGCGGCGATGGCGTTGCTAATTATCTCGTCGGCGAGGTTTTCGTGCACCGGCTGGATGGTGCCGATGCAGCCGCGTAATTCACCGGCTTTTTTCAGTGAAACAAACGCGCCTGCCGCCCCCGTCATATTCTCCGGCAGGGGGGCGGGCGGGGCAGGCTTGCGCCCGTTGCGGACGTATTCTTCAATGGTTTGTTTCGCCAGCGCGACGTAGGGATGCATGGTCACCTCCGGGGATGCCGCTCCCGTCATCCTGAGCGTAGCGAAGAAACCCTTTCCGGAAAGAGATACTTCGCTTATGTCTCATATGTCTCAGCATGACAAGGCTATCAGCGGAATTCCTGATTTCAGAATAGCACAGGGTTGGGGAAGCCGCACGGCAAAGCCTGTTCAACTCATTGGGCAATAGGACGCCCGCTTGGTACCGCAGGATTTATCCTTGCGGTTGCGCCGATAGGCGCAAGAATGGCACGGCCTAACAGGCCACGCAACAGGTTGAAACCTGTTGTACCGTTAATGCGCGGGGGTTATTTTTTCCAGCTTGGTTAAAAACTCGTCGGCGTTAATGAAACCGGTGAAGCGGTCTTTCTCCGCGCCGTCCGGGCCGATCAGGATGACCGTGGGAACGCCCAGCACGTTGTACTCTTTCTTCGCGGCCAGTTCGTCCGGTTCCACGGTGGTGAGGTCGACCGCGAACGCGTCGAACACCACGCTTTTCGCCCGCACCCGTTCGTCGGTGAAAGTGAAACTCTTCAACTCGCGGCAGGGAACGCACCAGTCGGCGGTGAAATCGATCAGCACCGGGCGGCCCGCGGCCAGCGCCTTCGCCACCGCTTCTTTGTTGTAGGGTTTAAAGGCCAATCCCTCTTTCGCCGGATTCAATGGCATGAGATAGAGGCCCGCCGCGATCAGGCCAAGCCCGATACCGAAGCGGAAGAAGTTGAAGACCGCGCCGCCGGTTTTGCTACCGGCCCACAGGAGATAGAGGCCGCCCGCCACCGCCACAACCGCCGACAGCCAACAGAAGAGGGCGTCGCCGGGGATAAGAGGCCGGGCGAAATAGAGCGCCATGCCGAGAAGCACCACGCCGAACATTTTGCGCACCCAGACCATCCAGACGCCGCTGCGGGGGAGCTTTTGCAGCGAGCCGCTGAAAATAGCGAGGAAGACGAACGGCGTGCCAAGGCCGAGCGCCAGCGTGAAGAAGAGGGTGAAGCCGAGCAGCGGGCTTTGCCGCTCGCTGACAAACGTAAGGAGGCCGATGACGAACGGCCCCACGCAGGGGGCGGCCATGATGCCGACGGTGAGGCCCATCACGAAGGTGCCGAAGAATCCCGCGTAGGATTTGCTCCCCAATTGCATGAGGGCGGCCGGCACGACGATTTCGAACGCGCCGAACATCGAAGCGGCGAGCAAAAGCATTGTCCCCACGAGCAGCACCACCACGATGGGGTTCTGCATCATCTGGCCGAAGAGCGAGCCGGTGAGCGCCGCCGCCACGCCCAAGGCGGAGTACATCAGCGCCATTCCCAGCAGGTACACCAACGCGTGAGGCACGGTGGCTCAGCGCGAGCGCCCGGTGGCCGCGCCGAAAAAGCCGATGGTGACGGGGATGAGCGGATACACGCAAGGGGTGAGGGTGAGTCCGAGCCCGCTCAAGAAGACCAGCAACAATGCCATCGGCCCCAAGCCCCCTTTAAGCGCGTCAATGGCCGATGCGGATGCCCCAGCCGTGTGTGCCGTATGGCGGGAAAACAGCTCCGGCTCCAGCGGTTGGCCGTCCGCCCCCAGCGCCAGGGGAAGGGTGATGTCGGTTTCCACCGGGATCATGCAGGCGAAGTCGGTGCAGGCCTGGTATTGCAGGTGCGCGGTGACGGCCAGCGGCTCTTTGGCCCCCTCGGTGAAGCTAATGGAGGCGGCGATGTAGACGGTTTTTTCGTATACGCTGAGCGGTTCTTTGGCGAACTTAAATTTTTTCATGATGGCGTCGGGAAAAGTCACCCGGCCGACCGTTACCGCCGGGTCGCTGGCGGAAAAAGTGACCGAAGTGGGAATAAGCGCCGGTTCCAGCGGCTTTGCGCTGTTGATGTGGAAGCCTTCTTTAATGGTCAGTTCCAGCAACACAGGGTAGCTGTTGCCTGCGGCGAATTTCGTTTGGGGCAGAACGAGGCGCGGGGCGACGGGCGCTTCGGCGGCTTTTGGGGTGGCGGTAACGGCGCCAAACCCCGCCAAAGGATCGGCGGCCCGCGCGGGGGCGGCCAGCGCAAGCGGAATGAGAAGAGCTAACAGCAGGGTACGGAGCTTGTTCATGATGTAAGCAGTCCGGTCAGCGATTCTTCGAGATTTGCCAGCGGGATCGGCTGTTGTGTGCTGTTTTTCAGGTTTTTCAGGATGGCGGTGCGTGTGGCAAGTTCCTCTTCGCCGATGATCAGCGCGAAGCGGGCGCCCGATTTGTCCGCTTTGCCCATCTGGTTCTTGAGGCTGGCCGGCTTGAACGCCTTTTCCACGGCGATTCCCGTGCGGCGCAGACGGCCCGCGATGCGGAACGCTTCATCCGCCGCCGCTTCCATGTACACGATAAAGACATCGGGATGCCCCGGCGAAAATTCCAGCGGCGTGCCGATTGATTCCAGCAGCCGTTCCACCCCTAGCGCGAAGCCGATGGCCGGCACCGCGGGTCCGCCGCTGTTTTTTATCAGGTCGTCGTAGCGGCCGCCGCCCGCGATGGAGTTTTGCGAGCCGAGGCCTTCGGCGGTGACTTCAAATACCGTGCGGTTGTAGTAATCCAATCCGCGTACCATGCGGGAATTTAATTCGTAAGGGATTGCCAGCGCCTCCAGCCCCTTTTTTACACGGTCGAAATGCGCTTGGCAATCAGGGCAGTAGTGTTTATCGATGGTCGGCGCTTCGGTCATTACCTGCTGGCATCCTTGGGCTTTGCAGTCGAACACGCGCAGCGGGTTGCGCTGGTAGCGTCCCTGGCAGGTCTCGCAAAGCCGCTCTTTGCGGGCGGTTAAAAAATTGACCAGCGCGGCCCGGAACGGCGGGCGGCAGGTATCGCATCCCAAACTGTTGAGGTACAGGCGCGGCCCCTTGATATTGATGCTTTGAATGAAGAGCCATAAAAGGTGTATCGCTTCGGCATCCGCTTCCGGCTCGAGCGCCCCGAATAGCTCCGCGCCGATTTGGTAAAACTGACGGAACCGCCCGGCCTGCGGCCGCTCGCGGCGGAACATCGGCCCGAAGTAATAGAGCTTGGTGATGGTTCCCGGGGGGTGGTACATCGAATGCTCGATGAACGCGCGGACGCAACTGGCCGTCCCCTCGGGGCGCAGCGTGAGGCTTTCTCCGCCTTGATCCTGGAACGTGTACATTTCTTTTTGGACGATGTCGGTTTCTTCCCCCACTCCTTTGACGAAAACCTCCGTCTTCTCAAATATTGGCAGGACGATTTCCTTGAAGCCAAACCGGGCAAACTGGGCGCGGGCGCGGCGTTCCACCTCGCGCCAGAGAGTGGCATCGGCTGGGAGTATGTCCTTGACGCCCTTTACCGCCTTGATTGGATTATTCGCCATAGCTGGGCATATTACACCAGTTTTGGCCACGTATCCGGCACATATTGCGCTTCGGGCAGCGTGGCAATTCAAACCGCCGGGATGTTTACAATAAATATGAAATACGGGATGAAACCGCGCGAATCAAATTATTTACCCTCTGGTTCCATCAATGTTATAATTGACCGTTCATTATGGATAAAGATTCAAAGACTATCTCGCCAGAGGCAAGCTCGACGGTTGTGGTTTGTCCATACTCCGCGGGGGGAGGCCCGGGCGCTTTGCGCGATGACGATACCAGCCTTGACGTCGTTGCGGTGGTCAAGGTTATGTCCTCCCGTTGGAAAACGCTTGCGTCGATTCTTTTCGTATTTCTTGTTATGGGCACGATATACGCGAAACTTCAACCGAATGTTTACCGGGCGGAGGCGCTGCTAATTCCTTCAAAGCAGTATTCCGCCACACCCAAGTCCGGCGGGTTGAGCGATAGTTTTAAGGGTTTGGCGCCTATCATGGGCCTCTCCATGTCCTCTCCGGATTCGGAAATCGACATGAATTATGTGCTTGCGGTCATGGGCACAAAGCCTTTCCTGGCGAAGGCCATCGAGGAGATGGAACTCCTTCCCTTACTGGTTGATACCTCAAAAATGAATCCCGTTCCTGATGATAAAAAGAAACTCGAGTTGGCTGTTGATAAACTTGAAAGCGCCTTTTACCTTAAGAAGGAGAAGCTGAATTCAACTTTATTCCTGTTTGGCATTTCGGATAAAAGTCCCGGGGTTTCGTTAATCTTAACCAAAAAGATGATCGAAGCCATTAACAACTATATGCGCCATGATACCGTGCAAAATGCCACCAAGGAAATTGCCTTCCTGACCATGCAGGCGGAGAAAGTGTCCGTGCCGGAAATGAAGGTTGTCCTGTACGGTCTCATTAGCGAAAAGAAAAAACAGATTGTTCTCGCCGAGGCTAGGCCGGATTACATGTTTCGTATCGTTAATCCGCCGGAAATGCCGGCGCGGCCAATTGCCCCCCGGCGCGTGGTCATTTTGGTGGCGTTTTTTTTAATGGGAGCAGTGGTTGCGATTCCCATCGTCTTATTACTGGAAGTGCGGCAAAACGGGTGGGCGCATTTGATTAAGTAAACCCGGCATTTTTTTGAAGGTCGGCCGGTTGCTGGTATCGATTTTCATCGGGTCTCATATTTCAATAAGGAACCAGCGGGTTGCCTTGAACATTTTCACCATTTCTGAATGGCTGCCGCGGGCTATGACGAAGAGATGTGACGAAGAGATTGACAAATTCAGTCCCATAAAATATCATGCTCACGTCATGAGCGAAGCCTCTGTTTTTGCTGCAAATATGGGCATCGTGTCAAGTCCTTAAGACCGATCTTTTCAAGGGGCTTTTTAGTGGCTAAGCTTGAATTTGATTTATTGGAGCCGCATTAAGCGTTATGAACAGTGTGAAGACACTTGATAATCAGTGAGGCCGGGAAAGGCCTGAAAAAAATCGGATGAAAAACAAACGAAAAAAAGAAAATACCGAGCCAGGGCCGGTTTCCCCGTATTCCTCCGTGAAGTCAACCGCGGACGACGTGGTTATCATGCATATCTTCAACTTGGTGGAAAAATTTCCGCAAATTTCCGAAAAGAAGATAACGTTCTTCACCGGAATTGCCGCGGGGCTGGCGCACTCGTTTATGCGCAAGGTCGCCGCGAAGGGATGGGTAAAGGCGCGGCAGATTAGCGCGAAGCGGTGGCTTTATTTTATGACGCCGGAGGGATTCGCGGAAAAAAGCCGTCTTTCGGTAAAATATCTGGGCTACACCCTGCGAACGTATAAGGTCGCTCAAAAAGTCGTCGAGGAGCAGCTTGAGTTGTGCCGCCGCAACGGTTGGGAAAAGCTTGTTGTGGCCGGGAGCAATGAATTGTCGGACATTGCCACCCTTAATATCGCCGGCACCAAGGGGTTGGCTCTGTCCGGCAAGGTCGTCAATGACAGCGAGTTTGCGGCGCATTCAAAAAAAGCGGGTGTTTTTCCGTATTCACAAATTAAAAAACTGGAATTTGATAAGATTCTGGTTTGCGAACCCGGTTTTGCCGAATGGATGGAGAAGAACGACAATCATCTACTTATTGAAAAACAGGTGGATATTTTGGGTAAAGTTATGGAGAGTTCATTTTGAAAACGCCACCGTGGGAAGGGTGTCACATAAAGAAACCATTATATGCGGATTGAAAGAAAAAATATATTTGCCGTCATTCTCGCGGGTGGCAGCGGCAGCCGCCTGTGGCCATTGTCACGCCAGCATCTGCCCAAGCAGTTTTTAGCGCTGGATGGCGATGCCTCGCTGTTGCAGACCACCATCAACCGGATTGCCCCGGTCATTGACGCCAAGAATGTGTTGATTGTTACCCAAGAGTCCCACGCAAAAGGCGAGGCCTATCACGCGCTGCTGGCGTACCGGATTCTGTTTGAACCGGTTGCGCGCAACACCGCCCCCGCCATCGCGCTGGCGGCCGCTTATCTGATGGCTGATGGACAGGATCCCCTCATGGTTGTGTTGCCCGCCGATCATATCGTTAAAAACGAGGAGCGATTCCTTGCCCACCTGCATGCGGCCATCGAAGCGGCTGAAAACGGCAAGCTCATCACCTTCGGCATTAAGCCCACCCGGCCCGATACCGGCTTTGGTTATATCAAAGCCCCGGCGCGGGACAGGGGACGGGCCGCCGCCGCGCTGGCCCCCGATTCCAGTGCCAGCAACGTATATGAAGTCGAACGATTTACCGAAAAGCCCGATGACGTCACCGCGGAGCAATTCCTAAAGCAAGGCGATTACTACTGGAATTCCGGCATGTTTGTCTGGCGCGCGTCGGCAATTCTCGCGGAAATTCAGCAACACCTGCCAGCGGTGCATCAAGTGATTCAGGCCATCCTTGCCGAGAGCCGGTCCGGGGGAACATTCCAGAATGCGGTTGAAAAGCACTTTTCCTCGATGCCTTCCATCTCAATCGATTACGGGGTGCTTGAAAAATCCAGCCATGTATCGCTTATTCCCTGTGACATAGGCTGGAATGATGTCGGAAGTTGGCAAGCCGTCCACGAAATCGGGGAAAAAGATGAGAACCGCAACGCCCTGCAAGGCAATGTTATCGCGCTAAACTGCAAAAACAGCCTGATTCGCGCGGAGAAACGTTTGGTTGCCGCGATAGGCGTGGAAGATATTTGCATTATCGAAACCGCCGACGCCGTACTCGTCTCCAAGAACGACCAATCACAGCGGGTGCGCGAAGTTGTTGACCTCCTGCATCAAACTGGCGCGACCGAGCATCTGTGCCATCTCAAGGTTAATCGCCCGTGGGGCAGCTACTCCGTACTGGAAGAAGACCCGGGGGGATTTAAGATCAAGCGTATTGAAGTGGCGCCCGGTGCGCGGCTCAGTCTGCAAAGCCATAAACGGCGTTCCGAACACTGGGTGGTGGTTTCGGGCACGGCAACCGTCACAATCGGTTCCGAGGTGATTACCGTGATGAAGAACCAAAGCACTTACATCCCCATAGGGGCGCAACACCGCTTGGAAAATCGTGGCGGCGAAACATTGCATATCGTCGAGATACAGGTCGGCGACTACTTGGGCGAAGATGACATTCAACGGTTTGAAGATAACTACGGCAGATAACCGCATACTACTAAAGAGGTGTTGAACATGAGCCATACAAAAAAAATCGCGCTGATCACCGGCGTTACCGGTCAGGATGGCGCGTATCTTGCCGAGTTCCTGCTGGGCAAGGGTTATGAAGTACACGGCATCAAGCGCCGCAGTTCCCTGTTAAATACCGACCGCATCGACCACCTGTATCAAGACCCCCACGAAACCGGGCGGCGCTTCAGTTTGCATTATGGGGATATGACGGATTCGAGCAGCCTTATGCATATCATTCAAACTGTGCAGCCCACGGAGATATACAACCTCGCGGCCCAAAGCCATGTGGCGGTTTCTTTCGAGGAGCCGGAATATACGGCCAATTCCGACGCGCTTGGCGCGTTGCGCATTCTTGAGGCCATCCGTATCCTTGGTATGGGCAAAAGGACCCGGTATTACCAGGCATCCACGTCGGAGTTGTACGGTCTTGTGCAGGAAACGCCCCAAAAAGAAACCACGCCGTTTTATCCGCGCTCGCCCTACGCGGTGGCAAAACTGTACGCCTATTGGATTACCGTCAATTACCGCGAGGCGTACGGCATCTACGCATGCAACGGGATACTGTTTAACCACGAGTCGCCCGTGCGCGGCGAGACGTTCGTCACAAGGAAAATAACGCGCGCGCTTGCCCGGATAAAACTGGGACTTCAAAAGTGCCTGTATCTGGGAAACCTAAACGCAAAACGTGATTGGGGCCATGCAAAGGATTACGTGGAAATGCAATGGCTGATGCTGCAACAGGACAAAGCCGAAGATTTTGTCATCGCCACGGGAGAGCAATATTCGGTGCGCGATTTTGTTAACGAATCGTGCGACAACCTGGGAATAAAGATACGATGGGAAGGGCAGGGCGTGGAAGAGAGGGGGTTTGACGCGTCCGGTCAATGTATCGTGGAGGTGGATCCGAGATATTTTAGGCCGACGGAAGTGGAGACGTTGCTGGGCGACGCCACAAAAGCTAAAACAAAGCTCGGCTGGAAAGCAAAGACCACCTTCAAGGAATTGGTTAAAGAGATGGCGCTGGAGGATCTCAAATCGGCCGAACGCGATGAGCTTTTGAAGCACCACGGGCATAGGCCGATGGATTTTCACGAGTAGCTCATGGAGTTGAACGCGAAAATCTACGTTGCCGGTCACCGGGGACTTGTCGGTTCTGCCATTGTCAGGCGGCTGAGGTCGGATGGGTATAGAAACATAATCATAAAAACCCGTGCAGAGCTTGACCTTACATGCCAAACCGCCGTTGAAACCTTTTTTGCGGCCGAAAAACCGGAATATGTTTTTCTGGCCGCCGCAAAGGTCGGCGGCATTCATGCCAACAACACGTATCCGGGCGAATTCATTCACCAAAATCTCGCAATCCAGTCAAACGTAATACATGAGTCGTGGAAAAGCGGTGTAACGCGCCTTTTGTTTCTTGGCTCCTCGTGCATCTATCCCCGGGAGTGCCCGCAACCCATTAAAGAAGAATATTTATTGACCGGCCCGTTAGAACCGACAAACAGCGCGTACGCCATAGCGAAGATCGCTGGCATTGAGATGTGCTGGTCGTATAACAAGCAATACGGCACGCGGTATTTGGCCGCGATGCCCTCGAACCTGTACGGCCCCGGCGACAATTACGATCTCGCCAGTTCGCACGTATTGCCTGCCTTGGTCAGGAAGGTGCATGAATCGAAGGAGCGCGGGGACAAGAAGGTTGTGGCATGGGGAAGCGGCTCACCGCTGAGGGAGTTCACTTACAGCGAAGATGTTGCTGAGGCTTTTATTTTTCTGATGAATCTCCCGGACGGCGTTTTTTGCGCCATGACCGGTTCCAAAACCACCACCCCGCTTATCAATGTCGGCGCCGGAACGGAAAACACCATTCGCGAGTTGCTGGATTTGGTAATTGAATGCGTGGGCTACAAGGGGGCCGTGGAATGGGACGCCAGTAAGCCGGACGGCACTCCGAGGAAGCTTTTGGACACCACAAAAATAAATTCCCTGGGATGGCATTCCAAAACAACTTTGCGGGACGGGATTAAAAAGGCGTACCAGGATTTTCTTGCGGGGGGCGGGCATCCGTCCGTTTGAGAGGCGGTTGCCGGGTTTTTGCGTACCTGAACGCTTTTTTCGGATGTGTCGTTACGGTCATTCGCCATCCACGGAATGTTGGTAACAAAGAATAGGCTGCTTTTTCAGGAGAGGCCGGCATTTATCTTGCGTATAATTGCATCTGCCATCAGCTCCGCCGTTGAAGCTGACAAATGATAATCTTCTTGTGACAGGAATTCCTGTTCTCTTTGTATATACTTCTTCGTCCACGAGTCTTTAAAGCCGTTATCTTCCACCAGGCGGGTTAACAAATCGCCGAGTTCTTTAAGGGAATAGACGTATTCGGCGGCATCCTCGTATATTTCCAGCCGTTCATCCCGTCCGAAAAATGCCGCAATAACGGGCACCTTGAATTCCATGGCTTCAATGCCTATTGTCGAATTCTTTGTTATCAGAACGTCCGCGGCATTTAACGCATGATAGGGAATGTTTTTTTTATCCAACAGAAAAACATTGGGCAACGAAAACCGCCGGATAACGGCTTCCAACCCTGCTTCGGGCGTGGAGGGGTGCGGCTTTATCATAATGGCCGCCGATTTGTGTGTTCGCGCAAACTCCAACAAAAGATTCATCGTTGCTATTTGCTCCTGATCGCTGTGATAGCCGGCCACGACCACGCCAGGATCGAATAATATATAAAAGGAATATTGCCCTCCGACATCTAAAAATATACGGGATTGGCCTGTTGTGTGAGCGGAGATAAAATCACGGGTAACTTCCCTGCCTTCGTTGCCCACACGCTCGATCCTGTCTTGCGACACGCCCCTTTTTTTCAAATGTTTTTCATGGCGCGGACAATTTGTAAACTCAATATCCCCCGGCTCGACGATGCCATCCAGGTACGGGTAAGAAAAACGCACAAAGTACGGCCACTTTGTGAACAAAACAGCTTTTTTCCCGCTTTTTTTAAAACAGGCGTACAGGATCGAGCCCTCGGCCAAAAAAACAAACGACCATAATTTAATCGCAAGCGGAGAGCGCGATTTAAAATAATTGGCCGCCGCACTGTGGAGCCGGTAACGTTGAGCCACTTCGCTTTTAAAGAATGATTCGATGGATGGCCATAAAAGGGGCCCAAGGGCCACAGATTTGTATGTCATTTGGGGCAATAGCAGAAACTCTTTTTGCCGCCGTTTTGCCTTCCCCCACAACCTGCGCGCGTGGCGGGGCGCCTTGATAAGATCCATAAAAGAAACGTACGACTCCAGCTCTTCTGCCCGCAGGTTTTTCTTTCTTATCAATGCCGCGCCACGGCGGGCATTCCAACATAGCGCCACGGGGTTCAATCCCCTTTTTTTGAATTCCTTCATTAAAGGCAAAATATGCGCGATTTGATTCAATGCCGAGTTGCATAGTTGCAATGCTATTTCATTCTCTTGTTTTTGCATTTTCCCGAAAATATTTTCAGGGGAGAACTTGGCCCTGAGAATATTGATTGTCCAGAAAATCTCTTTTGCAATATTGTTTTTTATCCACGCCCACGCTCTTTTTTTAAGCTCGGCGCGGTTAAAGGATCTTATCAATTGAACGGAGACCCCTTTGCCGCCGGCAACATGCAACAATACCCGGTCTTCCCATTGGACGAGGTTGCCGATAATG
Source organism: Nitrospinales bacterium (assembly GCA_023248495.1). GTDB lineage: Bacteria > Nitrospinota_A > UBA7883 > JACRGQ01 > JACRGQ01 > JACRGQ01. The sequence goes on along the minus strand of JAHFEK010000017.1, from coordinate 22,528 downwards.
ATTATTTTCGCGACATTAGTATTTAATAACTCCTGATATGAACGGATCAAAAGCAGCAAGTCCTGAATGCGCTGGGTCGTCATCCCTCCCTCGCAAAACCGCATCCAGCAAACCAAATCCGGGGGAAATTCATCCGCGCCATCCACGTTGGCTTTTAACCAGTTATTGATATCCGGCAAAATTCGAATCACATCATCGGCAACGTTTAAAAAAGAATCGGCCGGTGTCAGCCAGCGGACTTCCTCTATCCACAGGTGTTGCTTTGACATTTCATGCACGCCGACGTCGTCTGACGCCAAAATATATCGAAATCCCGGATCTTTGGGAATTCTGGCGATTTGATCCGTATTGCTTGGTTGCCGGCACACCACGAGGCAGGTTTTAGGGTTAGGGGAATGCATTATTACCTGGAATTCATCATTTTAGAAAAAGGGATTCCCTTCACAGCTTTACACCTGCGGTGCCGTGAGGGATTACCGGAATCCCCTGAATGTCGCATCTTTTTTAACATATAAGTTTTTGGTCTGCTCTAGAATATTTATTGTCATTTTCTCGTAATAGTTCTTCACTAGCGTAGAGTTGGCTTCCATTAAGGCCATATGGAAATCATCGTCACTTAGTTTGGTAAAATTAATCGCCAGGAGGTCGGAATTAATGTGTTTATTCTCATAGAAATCCTCGCAGTTTTTCATGAACCCTTCCTTGATAGCATGATAATAGAGGGGGGATCCGGGATAGGGCGTTACGGGGCGGATGGTTCTCAATTGGGCGCCGTCATCATACTTCAGCAGAAATTCAACCCCTTTGCGCAACGTTTCCCGATCTTCATTGATATTGCCGAAGATAATATTAAAGCCTGGGCTTATTCCCGCCGCGAGGGTGGCTTCAATCCCCTTGATGATCTGTTTGGTGGTAAGGCCTTTTTTCATGACCTTAAGCGTCTCATCGTCCATCGCCTCGATGCCGTAATTAATGAACACGCAACCCGATTTTTTCATAAGTTTCAGCAATTCCGGTTCCGCATAGTTCAATCGGCCGTTACAATTCCATTTAATGTTGAGATTCGCCTTCAGGAATGCCTCGGAAAGCTCTTCGGTCCGCTCTACCGAGGACATCAAAAGCTCGTCGTAAAAAGCGATATACGTAATGCCGAAATCTTTTTTCAGCATCTTGATCTCTTCAATCAAAGGCTCAACCTTGCGGGGACGGAACCCCTTATCCATCCGATAGCAGAAATTGCACAGGAACGTGCATCCCCGGCCTGAAAGCATGGAAATCCCGAAGTCGGAACGACTGGAATGGGGATAACGCGCGAGACGGTAACACTCCATGGGAAATTTGTGGTAAGCGGGGAGTGGGATCGTATCGATATCGACGATAAGCGGCCGCCTCTGGTTTACCGTGACCGTATCGCCTTCCCGGTATGCGATGCCCAAAATACCCGCCAGACCCCGTTTTTGGGCGAGGGCCTGAAAGAGTTCGACTACGGTTTCTTCCCCTTCTCCTATGACCGCGATATCAGCCTGCGTTTTTTTTAAGAAATATTCCGGTTCCGGAGATGGGCCGTGACCGCCAATAATGTAAACCGGCCGGTTTTTTGAACGGTTAACCGCCTCCGAGAGTTTAAGCAGTTTGCGGTACTGGTAATAACCCGCGATAACACTTATACCCACCACATCATATTTTTCCGCGTCCAGGCGCCGGGTAAGTTCCTCATCCGGATAATGATGGATGTCTTGGTTAAAAACATCCACCTCATACCCTTCACGCAAGAGTATGGAAGCGATATATGCGAGACCGATCGGGAACTCGCTAATGTAGGAATCATTGTCATAAACAACCAGAAGTATTTTCATCAGGGATCCTCTATATTACCCATTTTGCAGCTTGTCCGAAGTAAAACTAGGCGAAATGGTATCACAACGGTCTATGGTCGGCAAATGTCCCATCCTCCCGCGTGATGAACCCGAGTTTCACCGGCCCGTTTCAGTTCGAAGATATCATCGGCAACATTGAAGGATATCCCCTTGGGTTCGCTTCCGGCCGCGCCCGTTAGCCGCCGGCGATACTCCCTTTTTCCAGCCGGTAGATTTTCGCGAACGATTCAAGGATGCTTAACCGGTGGGATACGATCACCATCGTCTTATTCCTGCCGATATCGAACATTTCACGCATGATATTGGCCTCGGTCTCGACATCGAGGGCGGAAGTCGCCTCGTCCAGGACGATGATTTCCGGATCGGAATACAAAGCCCGCGCTATCCCGATACGCTGCTTTTGCCCGCCTGAAAGCTGGATACCCCCGTCGCCAACCCTGGTATTAATGCCATCCTTGGTCAACAGGAAGTCATAAATGTGGGCCGACTTTAGAACCTCGATGACGCGGGCCTCGTCATATTTACGGCCAAAGAACACATTCTCGGCCACCGTTCCGTCAAACAAATATATTGACTGGGGGATATAGCCGATTTTTGTGAGCCAGTTCTTTAGGTTCCCCCTGCCAAGCGGCACCCCATCTATGAAAATACCGCCGGATTCGGGACGGTAGATGCCGATCATCAGGTCGATTAGCGTGGATTTTCCACCGCCGCTCTGGCCAACAATGCCTACTTTTTCGTTTTTATTAACCATCAATGACAGATTATTAAGCACTTTTTTTTCGCCGTAGGAAAACGAGAGATTGCGAAACTCGATTGAACGGTTAAACTCAACCGGCTCCGCCGCCGCCACTTCGATGTCCCCGGCATCCTTGAGTTCCTCATGGGCTAAATCAACCGCCTTGGCTATATACAACATATTGCTATGTGTGCTCATGATGCGGTTCACCGAGGGCAACAACCGTGCGGTGGCCACCGCATACAGCGTGATAACGGGAATTGCCGAAGCAATATCTTCATTGAAGTAGAGAAATGCCATCATTATGCCGCACAGCACCACGAATCCGCCGGCCTCCAAAAGGATACGGGGCAACAATGCGATGATTACGTGGATCATGCTGCTTCTTGTGTACTCCTTGCTTGAAAAGGCAAACCGCTCCATCATGGCGGGCTCATTCGTTAACACCTTTATGATCTTGAAATTGCCGAATGTCTCGCTGAGGGTACGTGAAAAAGCCAAGCTGGAATCATGCCGCTTGTCACCTTCCTTCTTTACTATCCGCGAACTGATGAGGGACAACGCAAGCACGGCAACACACAGGATGGCCGAGAAAACGAGGGTTATTTTCAATTGCACGATAAGCAACATCACATAGATAAGCGAGACGGTGCACAGCTCGGCGAAAAACATTTGCATAAATTGAAAATACGAAGACAGGTGTCCCATTTCCAGCATAATCGCTTTTGTCATCTCGGCGGTATTGCGCTTGGTGAATTCAATATAGGGAAGCCGCAGATATTTGTGAAACAGCCGCAGCATGAAGGAATAGTATTGGCCGAAGGTGAAGCGGCTCGCAAGATAGGTTAACAACAGCGTAAAGCCGCCGCGAAACAGGTAAAAGCATATCAGCGCGGCGCCAAATGAGATCAGAAAGCCGCGGTGGGTCTGGAATCCGAAATAGGTGTAGACGGCATTGTAATACCGGTTTGTCTCGATAAGCTCCGGCTTGGAAGTAATGGCGATAAACGGCATAATCACCGAGATGCCAACCGTCTCAATTAATGACATGATTACGCTCAGGAATACGACGAGAACCAGGAATTGCCTCTCCCGCCGGCCCAACAACGAATAGCACTTAAAAAATGTTCGAAACATCTGTGTTCACCTTTTAAAGAAAAGAACTATTAGACCTTCACGGTTACCGAGGTGGGATGGCCGTGTTTCGGCTTCGCAAACGTCCGGACATTGGCAAACCACCGTTCCTTTTGAATCCCATGGAACAACCCGGTAAAATCGTCAAATACCTGTTCGGAATTGATCGGCTTTTGCACACAGACAACCCGTTGTAATCCCGATAAAACCGGCTTCCACCGGTCCACATCGGGAGCCCCTTGATACAGGACATATGGCACGCTGGAAAAAAGCACGAAAGAAGCAAGGCCGGCATCGGTTCCAATGAATGCCCCGGAAGCGCTGACGAGGGCCATTTGCTCGATGGCGGTGGCGCCATAATCATTCGCGATGATTACATTTTCCCTTCCCCGGAACCCCTCAAATCGCCGTCCGCGCGGCCCGACGGTGACGAACACCACATCCGGAAACTCCCTTTGGCATTTATCAATAAACGACAACCAGGTCTCCGCATGGGGGGTAAACCCGTTTCCGCTGAAATGCTCTTCGAATGAAAGGGTGATTGGCAGTGCGCCTTCAGGCAGCTTCGCCAAATAGAAATCATAGGCCCAACCAAGCTCGCGCGGAGGCACCCTTAATTGGGGCATGCTCCCGGTTTTTGCGGTGTACTCGCGCAGTACTCTCTGGCGCGCTTCATCGAAAATGCGGGGTTCCACGGGGGAGGTTGCGGCGGTCGCGGGAAAGAGATCGTACCTATGGCGATTTTCCATGTAAAATCCGTTGAACTCATTTCGTGAGCTAAACTGAAACAAGGCCCCAAACGCGCCGGAGGTCTGCAGAATGGGAAGCACGTCAAGCAGGTAGTCCCTGGCGTTATAGTATCCATTTTCTTCGCCTGGTTGTTCATTGCCTTTGCGTTCCGATGGGATGTCGGCGTCATCGTACACCATGCAATGATCGATCATGGGAAGCTTCTGTTGCTTCATCAACGCATTCATGGCCGCCACAAACTCCAGGGCTTCTCCCATTGAGCGGGGATGACTCCTGAAATCCCACACGCCCAGCAACCTCTTTTGCGGAGCGTGGGGTTTGAGCAACGTACGGGACAAGTGAAGAAAAAACACCACCAATTGCCGCGCCGGGTTTTTAAACCCCCAATAGAAAAAAATGCGTTGGATAAGATGATGTACGGCAAAGCGCAGCCCATACCGCCGCACCTTCTCTATTCCCGATAAAATCTTCTTAAACATACCCTGCTATAAATTATCGCGGCCGGATAGCGCCAAAACGTACTCCGATTGCGCCGCGTTAAGACTCTCAATAGTTCCAATATCCCGATGGTACACGCCGTTGTGGTAGGTGGAAATCCGCCCGATATAATGCGGCAACACTTCCGTGCTGAAATCGATAACCTCCTTGCCGAGACTTTGAAGAAAACCAAACAAGGAAGGTTCGACGATATACACCGCCCCGTTGGCATGGTCGCCAGGGGGGTTTTGCACTTTTTCATGGAAGCCGGTTACCACGCCCCTGGCATCAATCTCAACGATACCGCACGACCGCGGCGTGGGTGTTTTGAACGTCATCATTGTGATCTCGCACCCCGCCGGGCGGCGATGATGCGCATCAATGAAGGCATGCACATCGAACTTGCTGAGGTTGTCCGCGTGAACCAGCATGACCGGCTCTTCCCCAAAAAAGGCCCGGTTTTTGAGCAACGTTCCCGCCGTTCCCAACAGCTCGCGTTCGGTCACCGTCGTTATGAATTTCTTGTATCCGCTGGAATCAATGTACCCCGACACTTTATCCGGCATATAATGCAGATTGACCAATAGCGGACGAACCCCCGCTTCGCTCAACATGCATACCCAATAATCAAGCAGGGGCCTGCCGTTGATCTCCACCAAACATTTGGGGATGCTATTCGTCAACGGGCGCAGACGCGTTCCCAATCCGGCCGCCAGCAATAACGCCTTCAAATACCTATTTCCGCCCGGAGTTCATTCTGCTTGAGGGGGATATTTCCCACCCGGCCCACTTGACACGCCGCCGCAAGCGACCCAAGGTAGACACATTCCCAAATAGGCCGGCCGGTCCTCATTGCCATCGCGGTGCTGACGAGGAAACTGTCACCCGCCCCGGCGGTATCTTTCGGCGCAAGGTTCAGGGCGGGAAGCGTATCCGTGATCCAGCCATCTTTTTCCCCGGTGGGAGCGTGAATCAAAAGCCCTTCGGCCCCGAGTGTAATAACCACATTCTCGGTGGATGATTTTTTGCGCAGTTGTTCCGCGAGCACCACAAGGCCATCCTCATAGTTCGAAAGCGCAAGGCGCGCTTCCCGTTCGGTGGGCGTCACCAGCTTCATTCCGTGGTAGCGGGAAATATCGCCCACCTGGGACGAACTTTGGCTGTCGGCCACCATCATGATGCCCCGCCGCTGACATTCGGCGATGATCGTTTCGACCATCGGTTGCGGCAGCGCCCCGTAATTGAAGTCCGAGAAGATAAGCAGATCGATGCCGTCCAGCACCGACTTTATATATTCCAGCACCTTGCTTTGGATATCCCCCCGCACTTTATGCTGGCGAAGATGGTTAACCCGCAACAAGGTTTTGTTGCCCGCCCGGAACCGCTGCTTCAATGTGGTGGGCCGGCTTTCGTCAACGATGAGTTTCGCGTGGACGCCGAACTCGCCAAGCTTCTTGCCGACGAAATCCCCGATGCCATCCTCCCCCACGAAGGAAATGAATTCCACATGCGCCGCGCCCAACCCGGATGCGTGTGCGGCCACGATGGCCGCGCCGCCGATGAACCGGTCGCTAACGATGGGCGTCACCACTATCGTGGGGTCTTCCTGCGACATGCCCACCGGATCGCATTGTATGTATTCGTCAACGATCGTATCGCCGATGACGCAGACCTTCAAAGACCGCATATCATCCAGCGCCTGGTGCAGTCCGGTAATGGAAAATTTGTGCCGCTTGGGGAAGTCGGCGGGTTTGGTGATGGTCGCGTAGTTGAGGCTGGATATCTCCTTCTTGATAAGCTCCAGCGACGAGAACGTCGTATCGCCGGAACTGAAAAGAAGTTTGCCCCCGTAGGATTCCAGCGCCCGCAACTCGGGATTATAGCCTGATTCATGCTCCTTCCCTTTCACCACCACAAGGGGGCGGAGGACGGAAATAAAATCCTCCGGCGAATCGTAGAGGGGGAACGCGAAATTCACCCATGTGACCGACTGGATGGCCTCGAGCCGCAATTGCACGTCCAGCACCGCGTTTTGCGCCTTGTGGTTCGCATACACCCCCACCACCAGGTAATCGCCGCATTCCGCGGCAAAGCGCAAAAGGCGCAGGTGTCCGGGATGGAGAATGTTGAACGTGCCGGAAACAAAGACCACGCGGCCGCGCAGAACCACTTTTTCTTTGATCAGCTCCAAGGCTTCCAGGGAATTCTTATCAAGTTTCATGATTTGGGCACCGCGATGTCGATAATAGCACGAATCACCCTTCTGTTTTCAAGGTCATCCAATGCCTGATTTATGGCATCCAGGGAATACCGTTTCCCCATGAACAACTGCAAAGGAAAGTTCCCGGCGAGGTAATGCTTGGCATACAAAGGGAAATCACGGTCGGGATGGGTGGCCCCGCCCCAACTCCCCTCGATTCTCTTGCCGGATATCAGGTCATGCGGATCCAGTTGAATCTTTTCCCCGGCTTTCGGATGTGAGGCGAACACACAGCGCCCGCCCCCTTTTCGAACCGCGTTAAAGGCAAGCTCTATCGTTTGAGAAAGGCCGGCGGCCTCCACGCTATAGTCGACGCCAACCCCGCCGGTTATTTCACGGATGGCCGCCAGCGGATCGCAATCACGGCTGTTAATGGTATGCGTGGCGCCCAATTGGCGCGCCAGTTCCAGTTTTGAATCCTCCACATCCACCGCAATCACCGTTGCGCAATTGAAAAGGCGGACGGCCAGCAACGCGCTCAAGCCGATGCCGCCCAGGCCGACAAAGGCTATGCTGCTTCCCGGTTTAGGTTGCACGGTATTGATCATGATGCCCGCCCCCGTGGGGATCGCGCACCCGAACAGGACACCGATGTCCAACGGAACCCCTTCCGGCGCCACGACGCACCGGTTCTCCGAAACGACCGTGTATTCGCTGAAGGTGGTGATGGCGCCCGCATTGATGACGCGGGTTCCTTTGTTATAGGTTGAACCGCCGCCGTCCAAACCGTCCCCTTTTATCCAACAAAGGATGACGCGGTCGCCCGCTTTCACCTTTCGGACGCCTTCACCCACGTCCACCACTTCGCCCGTCCCTTCGTGCCCAAGCATGTGTGGCAGATAAGGGTCGGCGCCGCGTTTGCCGCTGATCTCCATCAACTGGCTGTGGCACAAACCGCTGTAAAACATTTTCACCAGCACCTGCCCTTTTTTGAGCGCGGGAATATCGATCCCGTCTTCAATCACCAAGGGCTGCCCCAATGTGTACAATACCGCCGCTTTCATTCTTCACCGTCCATGAGCATCCCCCCGTAGGGGGACAGATTTAATACCTTCTCCGGAATTGGATGACTTTGGGATGGCATCCGGGCTTGGCGCTTGACGGGCGATACCATGCCCCGTTTGCATTAACACTTCGTCCACGCCGCTATTCCCACTTTTTTTGGAATGCGGCGCAGGTGCTCCCCCCAACCGCCCATCTTACGTTTGCCCGGCCAAAAGCCTAAACGGAATGCCGGCCACATTGCCGCCTAACATAACTTTTTGCCAACTTCAAAAATAAACATTGAGGTCTCAATCATCGCGAGAACGTCAACTTGATCTTAACCCTGCGATACCATCGCATTAACTTACTCACCGTTGAAACGCCAATTGTACGTTTAGCTGTGATTTTGACTATGTTAATCGCGCCCGGCAAGTAGGATGAGGTGCTGTATAAAGCAATTAACATAAAGCGGAGCGTTCTCCTGATGGCCGCCGGGCTGTGGTCAATTGCCCGGGCAATAGCTAAACGACGCCTGACAGCGGATGGGATTATATTCAGAATTCGCGGAGGCGCCAACCCCGCCCCTTCATAAAAGTTTTTCAACTTCATTTCGGCGGTACAAAAGCGGTCATCGGCAATGAGTAATTTCTCGGGCTTTAATGACTTTAGATCATTAAGGCTTAGCCGCGGTAAGTATAAAAAAGGGTGATCGGTCGCTCCGCCTTCAAGATCAAGAAATCCCGTAATTGCCCCATAATCCACCCCGAAATGGTCAAATTGCATGATATTCATCGCTTCCCTTTGGACGCCAACCACGACCAAGCTCTTACAGTTCCGCAATTCATCGCATAACTTTTCGTAATAGCCGGCAAATCCATCGGTATGGTAATAGTCAAGATACATCGTGGCAAAACAATTTGGACAAACACAACATTGCCCGAGCAAATCCAATTCCGCATCGATGCAATACAGGGTTCCACACTTAGGACATTCGCCTTGCGCTTTGACAGCGCCGAACAGCCAATCAATGACGGCTTTCGGATTCCGCATTGGGTATTTCTTGTATAAGTGGGTGTAAAACCTTCTCATCTGACTGGATATCACCTGCCAAAACCGGTCATTGGGAATGGCGCTGATATTTACGTAATTGTCGCGATTCACCCACGTCCAATCATGCCAGCGGGGAGTGAGGTTCAATTCTTTGTACACCTTCCGCTCATCCTTGATTAAACCGCTCTTAACCGCGGCTTTATATAGCCGGGTGCCAGGATATGCATCGCACAGAGAACCATCGGCAATCATGTCCTCTTCAATTACCATATCTATGGTCTCTTTTAATTCTTCTTCGGTCTCATCTTCGTTACCGACAATGAATGAGCCGAAACAGGGCAACTTCGCTTCTTTTGCGCCTCTATAAAAACGTATGACCTGTTCTTTGGTCGTCCGCTTCTTCATTTTCTCAAGAATCCGGTTCGACCCGCTCTCAATACCCCCCGAGGCCAGGATGCAGCCACAATCCTTCATCGCCCGGAAAGTTTCCACATCCAAACCCTTTACATCCACACGCATACCGCACATCCAGGCTTTTCTTTTCGACAGCTTTTTGTATTCATGGCAGAAGCGCAGGATGTCCTCGTTGGTGTCATAGAACATCTCATTGAGAAAATTAAGAATATCAAATTCGTAATGGGAGAACAGAAATTCAATCTCTTCCATTATATGTTCTAGGGGTCTTTTCCGGAATGCGCCAACTGTCGGGGAGCAAAAAGTGCAGGTGCCAACACAGCCTCGTCCAGTGATAACAGACATCACCACCTTGTTTTGGAGGTAGGAGGCGATGGTGTATTTATACAGATCCGTATCGATGTGATGCCAAGCGGGCATGACATTGACAGCGGTCAAATCAAACCTTCGGGCACTATTCCTGATAACTTCGCCGCTCTCCTTATCCTTGTAAAGGAGCCCCGGCACTTTACGAAAATCTTTCGATCCATTTCGTAGCGCCTCAATCAGGAACGGCAAGGAGGTTTCCGCTTCCCCAATGATGCCAAAATCCATGCCCATCAGTTCCCTGTCAAATAAAATATCGGGGCTGACATCTCTTGTGATATTGCCGCCCATGATTATCGGCAGATCAGGCGCTAACGTGCGGACTGTTCGAATGGTTTCAGAGATGGCTTCCCTGTTGGAAATGAGACCGCCAATGGCAAAGGCCAAGTAGTTATTATTTCTAAACAGCTTCCTGTAGTTGGGTTTCGTTACGCAAGTGTCAATAAAATCAAATGGGATATCATTTTGTTCGAGACACGCCAAGACATACGCCAACCCTAATGGGAGATGCCTGTAGGGCGGCTTGACCAAAAGAATCTTCCGGCGGGGGGTATCATTCATAGCTTGTTCCTCTATTAACGATGCTTAAACGTATGATAATCCCACTGTTTGTGGATGGTGTCAAGGTGTTCAACGGTCTCTTCGATGGTCTCACGATGATAAATAACTGTCATTATGAGTGTTAACGAAGCAATCTCAACCTCTATTCAAACAGTAACCTCAAACTGAGACACCACCCCCATTTTGACAGGAGGAACTATCCGACTGGCGCAAGGCCAAGTTTTGCTCAATATCCCTGACCTGCGCTTCAGATACATGGCATTCCCGCCCGCCCAACTGACAGACCGTACCTTTTAGAGTTCCTATGCTTTTTCTTCCGCCTTGCAACGGTTAACTCGATCAAAGGTGCGCGGAAAAAGCATCCTGCGGTTTCCCCTTCCGGAGGGCGGTGGAAAACCAACCGCCGCGGTCTATCCGGCCATATAGTTGCCGGAAATCGTCAAATAGCACTTCCGGCGTCATGAGCCTGCGATTGTCATGGATGATCCTGGTGTCCGAGGTGAACGGTACATGAAAAAACATTTGGGATGGGTGCATGTTATACATCAGGTAAGGCACGGGCCCGAACAACCCAAATGCGGCAAGTCCCGAGTTGACAACCATATACAAGCAAGAGGTTGCAATGAGCGCCATCTGCTCCATGACATTAGTCCCATAATCACTGGCAAAAACGACGTTCGTCCGATCCTCTATCCCCTTCATCCTTTCCTCGCGATACCCCAATGCCACAAAAACCACTTCGGGATATTCCTTTTTGCACTGGTCTAAAAAAGGCAGCCATGCGGCGGGATCCGCATTCCGCCGTTGATCGTGAATCGACACTTTCAAGGAAAGGGCAACCGGCAGGGCGCCGTCAGGCAGGGTTTTCCGGTAAAAATCATATGCCCACGCCAAGCTCCGCCCGGGCACTCTCAGCGAAGGAACCCACCCCCTCTTTTTTTTAAAATCAACCAATTCCCCCATGACCCCGCCACCGGCAAGATTGTATTTTTCACTAAGCAGTCCATACAATGAGGGAAAGAGGTCATACATGGAAAGGTTGTTTCGGAGAAACCGGTCGAACTCATCCCTCGAAGTAAACAAAAACAGGGATCCCAAGCCCTCGGCACCGCTGAACATCGGCAACAGGTCGAGAATATAATCCCTGGCATTTTCGCTGGTCAGGTGGTTTCCCGGGGCGCCCCGTCCTCTATTTCCCGCGGGAAACCCGTCATCATAAATTATGCATAAATCAAAGGCGTCATGGTTTCGCTCAATTCTTACCGCATTGACCGTTTCGATGAAAACCAAGGAATCGCCAACCGACCATGGCAACGACTTTAAATCCCATATCGCCAGTAATTTCTTCCCCCGGCGGGATTGCGGGGAGAACAACAAACGCAAGAGATGCCAGCTATCCATTAGTGCAGTGTCCCGGTAAAAGCTTTGCAATACGGTGGCGGCGATCCACATCTATGGCTAAATGCCGTTTGTCATGCCCGTGCGGACGGGCATCCAGGTTTTTCCCATCTGGATTCCCGCCTTCGCGGGAATGACAGCTGTAAAGGGAATACCGGGACGCTACATTAGCCGGGCTGATTAATGTATGCATCTCATTTTCCCGCCATCTATCGTAAAGGTGGCCCCCGTAATCCATGAAGAACGGCTGGAGGCAAGAAAAATCACCAGGGGAACGATATCGTCGGCGGTTCCAATGCGCCCCAAGGGGATGGAGTTTGCCGCCAGCCGGCCTTCCTCGCTTGCGGCATCTTCAATCGTTATATTTTTTTCCCGTGACACCCGTTGCACATTCCTCTCCCAGGCCGGGCTTTCAAAAGTGCCGGCAACAACGGTATTCACCAAAATTCCATCACCCGCGAATATATTGGCCAAGTGTTTGGCGAGATTGATCGCCGCCGCCTTGCTGGCCGAATAATGCGGATTGAAAATACCGGGCTGCAACCCCGTTACCGAGGCAATATTGATGATCCTGGGGGAAGGTGACCTCGTAAGATGTTCCCGGCCGGCCTTGCTGAAATGGGCAAGACCCATCACATTTACCGTGAACGTATTGATCCAGTCAGATATATTGAGATCAAACAATCCGCCGAATTTTTCCACCCCTCCGGCGTTATTAATGATTCCGTCAACGCCGCCCATCATGCGCGCGGCATAGTCAACACACTGCCCAACCTCATCCTCTTTGCCCACATCCGCCGCGCAAGTAAACAACCGCTTTTCATAGAGCGCATGATTTGAAAATGCGTCCCGCAGCCCGCTGGCGTTCCTCGCGCATGCGGTTACCATCGCCCCCTCAAGCAACAAACCAAGGGTTAAAGCCTTTCCAAGGCCCTTGCTGGCGCCCGTTACAATATACCGATTACCTTCAAGCGAGAGATTCATGTCGATTTTTTCACATGTTTCATCAGCAACACGAATGGATCCTGGGTCGAGAACCCGCCATCCACCACGATGTTTTCACCATTAATAAACAAGGCCCTCTCGGAGCAGAGGAACAATGCGGCATCGGCAACATCCCGCGATGACCCAACGCGGCCAAGAGGATGGGTTAATTCGGCCAACTGCCGATATTCCCGGTTGCCCTCACTATAAAAACGCTCTTGATGCTCATCCTGAACGATGAACCCCAACCGCACTCCATTGACCCTGACACCCCGGGGTCCGCCGGCCGCCGCGAGATAACGCGTCAAGTTTTCCAATGCGGCCTTTCCCGCATGGTAGGCGGCGGACTCCGTTGACACCAAGGTGCTCGATACGGATGAAATGTTGAGAATGCTCGCGGGCAACATCTCCTTTGAAACGCATTTTATAAAAGCTTGGGACAGGAACAGCGAAGCCCGCAGGGAAACATCAAGCACCTTTTCCCAATTCTCGGCGGTTTCCCCCAAAAATCCGGTTCTGCCGCCCGCCCGGGCGTTATTGACCAATACGCTCACTTTCCCGTATTTGGCGATAATCATTGCCAGGTATGGTTCAAATTGGTCAAGGTTGGCAAGGTCGAGGGGATGGTATTCCGCGCGGCCGCCATTTTGTACAATTTGACGGGCCGTTTCCTGAGAGCGCTCGGCATCCCTGTCCGCAATGATAACCTGCGCGCCGAACGCGGCAAATTGGCCGGCTATCACCTTCCCAATGCCTCTGCCGGAGCCGGTAACAATCACCACGCGGTCCCGGTACGAAAGGAAATCAGTGTGCATGCCGTTGCTTTCGCCAGGAATCGGCATCATGTGAATTATATATCCGTTCAAACTCGCCAATCAGCAACTCGGGCGTTTCAACCTTCCGAATGAATCTCTGCCGCCGCCCGGCAAAAGGGAAATTTTCATTCCCCCGCAGCTCACGCTCCATTTCTTCCGGATGGTGGTCTGGATGCTTGATAATAATATACGGGACGTTGGAAAGCAGCGCCATGTTACATGGCCCGCTCGACATTCCCATGAAGATAAAAGCATGCTCAATGAGACCGAGGTACAACGAAAGGGAACTCCGGAAGTCTCCGACCCTTATTACATTGGGCGCGCAAAGGCAGCGGGGATCAACCGGGTCATCTGCTATTAAAAGGAACTTGACCGGAAGGCCGGCCTCGGCACAATGCTTGAACAAGGCGCACCAGCTATCGATAACCGCGTTGCTTTGCACATCCACTGTACTGTTCTTCAGATGCAACACCACCGGAAGCGCTCCATCCAGATGGCCATCCATGAACGCCAATGTTTCCTTTAGCACCGCATTGTTCCCCTGAAGCCCAACAAGCGATCCGCCGGCGCGGCAAAATTCCTGAATGCTCAAGGTGCTTCCGTGCCAACTGGTCCGGGCAATTTCTGCGTTCAACGGCCACTTTTCGTAAGCATCTCCCTTCCAAGCCAGGAAAGCATCCAGTTCAGCGGCGGTTTCAAATATATACAGCGATGACAACCGCGGGAAAAAAGAAACCACTGCGCCAATAAATGAATAATCGATTGCATCGCGCGATTTCACAAAAGCGATGTCAGCCGATCCGCCATGTTTCTTGCAAAGCTGAAGAAGCTCTTCAAGGAAAATAATCAGAAAGCCAAGTTTTAGCGGTGCCGCGTTAATGTCCCAAACACCTATTATCTTGCGTGGGCGAACGCTCACCGCTTGACTCCCACGCCAACCCCCAAAAGATAGTTCGCCATCGGGCCAAAACCGGTATGCACGACTTCATCATTCATCGAAAAAATAAACACATTTTTGAAAAACCTGCCCATACCTTCACGCATCGTCACATGCGATTTCAGGTTGATGTGGCCGAGCCGGCTTCCCTCGGACGCATATTGATTCGACGTAATATTGGGGGTTCCCATGATGAAAATACCATCATCCACCAGCGACTTGCAGATATTCTCAAAATACAAATGCTCACGGTCGGCGGGAATATGTTCGATGACATCCAGGGAATATGCCGCGTCAAACCGGCCAGCGCCGGCCGGGCCCGTTGTAATATCATGCACCGCAAAAGTTGCCCGTCCATCATACAACTTCCGGTTCTTGTTATCTTCTATAACCAAAGGTTCAATGTCGATGCAGAGCACACTCGACACGGTCTGCAACGTAATCGCCGTTCCAAACGAATCCCCGCACCCCACCTCCAGAACCTTGGCCTTGCCCTCAAGCATTTTGCTGCAGAACTTGTATCGTGAAAGCAAAAAAACAAGATGTTTTGGGTCATGATTGGCTATGTGGGTCGAATAAGGCCCCAGCACCACGCCGCCTTTTTGATAATAGGTGTCGAATTGTACCTGATTCTGCGGTTCATTTGCCTTCTTGGACATAGCCCTTATCCCTTTTTAAAATGTTCTTGAACGCTGCGCACTATGCCGTTTGGCGAAAGGCCCACGGATTCACAGAGGTCATTATATGAGCCGTATGAATGAACGAACGACCGCAATCCCTGTGCATGGAACTGAACATCGCGGACGTTATATACCGCCCGCAGCACATCCTCATTCAACCCGCCCACCACATTGTGTTCTTCAACCACCAGCACCCGGCGTGTTTTTTGGACGCTCTCCCGCACCATTTCGGCATCAAAGGGCCGTATGGAATGAATGTAGATTATCTCAACATCCCACCCGCCGGCCGAGAGCGCCTTCTTGGCTTCCACCGCATGTTTTAGCTGCGTCCCCGTCACGACAATCGTCAGATCCTTTCCATCGGCGATCTTGACGCCCTTGCCGACCTTTATGGCCGACGCGGAAATCTCCTGCATGTGGGGATGTTCCGGCACCCGGTAGACGGTCAGAAGTTCATTCCGGTATGCCTGCTTGAACAAAATGTCGAATTCCTGCGCGGTGCCCGGAAAAAGGTATTGGGTATTTGGCAATGATTTGATCAATGCGAAATCACAATAGCAATGGTGCGTCACCCCCAGGTTGGAATAATCAAAGGTGCCGCCCACCGTCACGATATTCCCGTGCAGCCCGTGGTAGCAGAAATCGAGCTTGATCTGCTCATACGCCCGCTCGAGAAGGAACGGCGCGATGGTATGCGCGACCGGGTACAGCCCGATGCTGGCCATGCCCGCCGCCATGCTGATTATTTCCGCCTCGCAGATGCCGACGTTATAGTAGCGGCCCGGACAGGCCTTGGCAAAGGTTTGCAATATCCCATGACTGATGTCGCCGACCATCACGACCAGGTCAGGATCGTTTTTGCCGATTTCCAGCATGGTATCGGCAAACTGGTTTCTTATTTTTTTCGCTGTCAAGACAAGGCCTCCATAATTGCTTTGTATTCCTCGGCATTCGGAATGCGATGGTGCCAAGGTCCGTGTCCTTCAAGCAGGGGAACACCCTTCCCTTTAACCGTCTTTGCCAGGATCACCGACGGGACGCCAACAGACTGGAATTCGATGGCGCGGACCGCTTTCCCCAACTCCTCCTCGGAGTGTCCGTCCACCACTTGGACATTCCATCCGAAGGCTGCCCATTTTTCGGAAAGGTTGTCGAAAGGCATGAGTTGCGCCGCGGAGCTGTTCCAATCCACGATGACGCAGAGGTTGCCAAGTTTCTGGTTCCTGCCGACATTGGCGGCTTCCCACACCGATCCCTCGTGACATTCCCCGTCACCCACCAGGATAAAAATCCGGTTTGACATGCCTTTTATGCGGTGCCCAAGGGCGATACCCGTGCCAAACGGCAAACCATGCCCCAACGACCCCGTTGAAGCCTCAGCCCCCGGAACTTTGGTGAAATCCGGATGTTCCCCCAGTATTCCGCCAGCCTTGCAAAATAATTTTATGTCATTATCGGTAATGAATCCCTTTTCGTGCAACACGGGATAAAGGGCGAGACAACCATGTCCCTTGCTAAGGATAAAATAATCGCGGTCAGCCCATTTGGGATTTTTAGCATCAAACTTCAATACATGGCTGAACAAGTAGTTGATGATGTCCACGATAGAAAACGCGCTTGGGATATGGCCGTCTCTTCCTTCGACCGTCATATCCACTATGCGGCGGCGAATTGCTTTATTTAACACCATGTGTAAGCCCATTCCTCCCCAATATTATTGCCCAAAATAGCCTCTGCCTTGTCCGCCATCAACCGGAACGATGCTTCCAATATTGAAAGAGGCCAATTCAGAGCATATGTATACCACAAAATTAGCGATCTCCTCCGGTCTGCCGAAACGGCCTATGCGTTGGCGTTCGGTCAGGTATTTGCGGACATGTTCGGGGCGTTCGCGCAATGTCTGATCCCAATATCCGCCTTCCGTAAAAACCGCGCCCGGCAAAATAGCCGAAACGACCACGCCATCGGGCGCCACCACCCCGCCCATGCTGCGCGTGTATGCGGTCAACGCCGCTTTCATCGCGCAGTAGGTTACCGGGCCATGGTTCTCCATCGCCGAAATCGAAGAAATGTGGCACACGCGGCCCCATTTCCGCTGCTGCATGCCCGGCACAATCATGCCATTGAGTTCCACCGCCATCTCGAAATTGAACCGGTACACCTTTCGCCAATCTTCAATGGAACAAAAGGGGTTGGTAATATCCAGCGTGCCGCCCGCGTTATGGACGACAATATCGAGCGGCCCGAAAGCCGCTATTTTCCCCATCAACTCCGCTGGCGCGCCCTCGGGCACCAAGTCCATGGCAATGCCCAAATGGCCCGCCGCCGCGCCGCCGATGCTCCCGATCAATTCGTCGATATCCGCCTTGGTACGCGATACGCAAACGACCTTGACCCCTTCTTGCGCAAGGCCTTGCGCTATCGCCCTTCCCAGCCCGCGTCCCGCGCCCGTTACAAGGGCGCGGCGTCCTGAAATACCCAAATCCATAATGAGACTCCCTTAAAAGATAGGAATTAGTTCACTTAAAATGACTGCACGGGCACAAGGATTTCCTTGGCGCGCGCCCCGATAAGCCTTCCCAGTATCGGCCTCATGCTATCCAAAGCGGTGATGACGACGCTTGCGCCGCTCAGATCCATATCCTCTTTTGGTTTCTTTATCCGCACGGGAAGATTGGGATACATAAGGTCATGCCTATCGGGATTATCGTCCAGGATGCATTGGAGAAACGAAAGATCGCTTTGCATATGATAGGCAAGCGTTGGAACCATTTGAGCGGCGCCAAACCCATACAGCACCCCTTCCGTGCGCGCCAGGCCTTCCGTGAACACGGCCAATTGCCGTTGAAACAAACCGTATCGCTGGCGCACCATGTCCCCGGTATACCGCTTGGCCGGGACAGCCGCTCCCGCGCCGCTGACATCACCTTTTTTGAAGGCCACGAGCAATGTGCCGCGCCAATAGCTGTAGTTAAAGGCGTGGGAAAGGTACTCGCATCCGAGTTCCTGAATCATTCTTAACATCGAAGAGAGGCTGAAATACTGCAAATGCTGGTGGAACACCTGGTCAAACCGGCCCGCATAGAGCAATGAATCAAAGCATGGAACCTCAATCATGATGACCGCCCCGGGAGCCGCCGCGTCCACAACCTTCTGGAGCTGCTCCTTCGGCCTATGCACATGCTCA
This sequence comes from Nitrospinales bacterium, assembly GCA_023248495.1. Lineage (GTDB taxonomy): Bacteria > Nitrospinota_A > UBA7883 > JACRGQ01 > JACRGQ01 > JACRGQ01. The sequence continues at coordinate 3,915 of JAHFEK010000017.1, read as the reverse complement.
AATGTGTGAATAGCCAAAATCAAGTCCGGCCGTCCACCCAATTCCCCCTGGATATCCACGTCTTCGATGAATTTCCCGGCGACTGAAATATTCCCATCCACCTTTTGATCGTTTCCCGCCCAGATTGGATCGACGCCCAACAGCCGATGCCCCCTGTCTTTGATCTTTTTCAGCAAATAAAGGTTGTTGCAGCCTATTTCCAGTATCCTCTCAAAGGTCTTCCCGCCGACTACGGTATTGAGAAACCCGATGAAAAAATCATTGCCGCTGGTTGCAATGGGGCTGGCGGAGCTTCGATGCGTGTACGTCTTGTCGTACAGGTAGTTTGGATCGATCACATATTGAAGTTGCGCGTGGCTGCATTCCCGGCAAAATAACAAGGCCTGATCCATATCGGGAAAACGCTCCGGCTCCCGCTTCGCCACGTACACGCCGGTGATGGGGAACCGCGGCAGATCCATGACAATCGGCAAATCCGTATTGCCGCATACCGAGCATGAATCGTTCAGTGTTCTGGTTATGTTCACTTTCGCTCCCGCGCAAAATAGCGTTGATTAATAGTGGGGGAAGTTATGCTTCCCCAGGGGTCAAAACGGCCCATTGAACCAATTACCGGGAACATCGTGGGGATGCTTGCGTTGCGCGGCGATTTGCCCATGGTCGATCGCTTTCCCCAACATTTCCGCCACTTCGCGGGCGATATGTTCCGCCCGCACATGAAAGCCCTGGGTCAGCGCCGGACTGGTCGGCTCTGGAAAATCCGGCATTGCCAGCCGCCGGGGCGCCTGTTTGAGGCTGCTCCACAAACCCATCGACACCCGCGCAACGATCTCACCAGCCACCGAACCGGTGGCGGATCCCGTATCCAGCGCCAACAACCGGCCCGTTTTTTTCACGGAATTAAAAACCGTATCCCAATCCAGCGGGCTTACCGTGCGCAAGTCCACCAACTCGCATGACACCCCGTTTTTTTCCAAAAACTCCATCGCGTGCAGCGCCTCGATCGTCATATACGACATCGAAACGATGGTGACATCCGCGCCCTCGCGCACCACGTGGGCCTTGCCAATGGGGATGCGGAAATCCCCCTCCGGCACATGTCCTTGCACGTTATGCAGCCACCGATGCTCCAGAAACACCACGGGATTTTCATCAAAAATACTGGAGAGCAGCAGCCCTTTGGCGTCCTCCGCCGTGGTGGGCATAACAACCTTTAGGCCGGGAATATGCGCAAACCACGCCTGCAAATTTTGCGAATGCGTGGGGCCTTGCCCCCAACCCCGGCCGAGTATCAGCCTGATGGTGATCGGCACGGAACGACGCCCGCCGAACATATAATGCCACTTGGCGGCGTTGTTGACCAGTTGATCCATCGCCAGGAGGAAAAAATCCAGCCGCTGATGGGTCATCACCGGGCGGATACCGTTTAGCGAGGCGCCAATAGCCACGCCGGTCATCGCGTTTTCCGCCGTGGGCATATCAAAAACGCGGTGGTCACCGAATTTTTCTTGCAGCCCCAATGTCGTCCCGAACACCCCTTTCGGGTCGTCCACCCCAAGGCCATAGCAGATGACACGCTCATCCTGCCGCATCGCCTCGCTCAGCGCTTCGTTGATCGCTTGGGCAAAACTGATGGAGCGCATCACTTGAATACTCCGGTATACGCTTCGGATGGGTCGGGGAAAGGGGATTGCCCGGCAAAGGCGAATGCGCCATCAACCTCCGCCTGCGCCGTTGCCGCCATGCCATCCAATTCCTCCCGCGTGGCGCGCCCATCGCCAAGAAGGGACTCTTGCAGCATGACTATCGGGTCGCGCTTTTTCCACGCAAGGTATTCATCCTCGGTGCGGTATCCGATGTCGTTGTCGAAGTTGGGGCCGCAGTGTTCGCGCCAGCGGTACGTGGTAAACTCAAGGAATTGCGGCCCGGCTCCCCGCCGTATCCCGTCCACCGCGCGCCGCGCCATATCATAAACCCGTACCGCGTCATTCCCATCGCCGTGCGAAGCGGGCAGCCCCAGAGAACCGGCAAGTTGGTGTATCTTGCGCCCTTCCGGCTGCCGGACGCGCAACGGCGAGTACACGGAATAAAAGTTGTTTTCGCATATAAAAAGAACCGGCAGCTTTTTCAGCGCCGCAAAAGAAACGGATTCGTAAAAAACCCCTTCCTCCGTCGCCCCATCGCCGAAGAAAACGCAACTGACCTGGTTTGTGTTGCGCAGCTTGATCGAAAGCCCCAGCCCCACGGCGACCGGTATGGTGTTCCCCACAATCGCCGTGCTTCCCATAAACCCCGCCTCTTCATCCACCAGATGCATGGAGCCGCCTTTTCCCCGGCAACAACCCGTCACTTTTCCGTATATTTCGGCTATCATCGCCGGCAGATTGCCCCCTTTGGCGAGGTAATGCGCGTGCGCCCGATGGGTGCTCATCATGAAATCATCGCGGTTCAAAGCCAGGCCCACGCCCGCGGCGATCCCCTCTTGCCCGATGGAAAGATGGGTGGGACACCGCATCTTCTGTTCGTTATAGCGGCTCGCGATGGTCTCTTCCACCGCGCGGATGCGCTTCATGCTGAACAAAAGCGCCTTGGCCTGCGATGACGGAGCGCCGCCGGACGGCAACCCGGCGGGGATGACTGAAGGGTTTCGCTGATTCATCGTTTAAGGAATAAACCAAAAGTAATCGCCCGTGTAGCCGACTTCACGGAAAAAGGCGACCCATTCATCCACCGACATTATGGTTTTTGCCGTCAGATTCCAATTGTACATGCGGCGTTTTTCTTCCTCGGTGCGGTAGGCGTCCACCGTAATAAAACTGCCGCCCCGGCTCACGCGCTCGATTTCCCGTAACGCTTTGCCGCATTCCTCCCGCTCGAGGTTATGGACGGTATTAATGCAAATGACCGCGTCAAACGTTTTATCCGGGAAGGGGAGCGACCGGGCGTCCCCCACGCGGACATACGGCTTCATGTCTTCCATGGCCTTCTCGATGGCGTACTGCGATATATCCAACCCCGCGACGGTGATGCCCGGGATGAGCGCCGCCATGTCGTGCAGCATGAACCCCTTCCCGCAGCCGATGTCCAGCACCGAACTTTTCTCCGTCAGGCCAAAATGCCGCTGGAAGGTGGGGATGACCGGCTGCCAAAACCGGGACTGATACGAAAACCCGCCATACCCATGCCGCCGGTCGCCATCGAAGAATTCCTTGCCGAAACGCCGGGCAATCGCCCGATCCTCCTCGGTTTTGGTCTGCCCGCGCTCGTCCACGTTGCGCTTGGCCTTTGGATAGTTCTCTAAAAGGTCTATTTCACGTCCCATGCCTATTTCCCGTTTTTCCGCCGAACTATGTTCAGACGTTCAGTTTTTTCATCACTTTCAGGTTGTAATGGACTTCCTCATCGGTCAACACCTTGCTTGCGTAGGCCTCCATTATTTCCGTGATCGCGTCATCAATACAGTATTTTTGCTTAAAACCGGTAGCGAGAAGCTTGTCGGAATTCAACCGGTATGACCGGGGATCGTTCGACTCGCTTACCACGACTTCCGACGGAATGCGCAGGGCCACCTTGTTCGCTATGTCGAGGATCGAAATATTCTCGAACCCGGCGTTGAACACCCCTTCATGTTTCGTCCCGTTGGCAAGAAAATGCATATACACCCCGACCATATCCTTAATGTGGATATTGGGCCGCGTCTGGTCGCCGCCGAACACGGTGATCCGCTTGTTCTTCAAGGCCTGCATGGTGAGCATATTCACCGATACGTCGAGGCGCATCCGTGGTGAATAGCCGCACACCGTCGCCGGGCGGATGCACAAGATGTTGATCTTGTCTTTGTAGCTGAGCAGTACGCGCTCACTGATCATCTTCGTCTTGTTGTAATCGCTGATAGGAACCAGATCGAGATCCTCG
>JAHFEK010000016.1:23643-53052 GCA_023248495.1 Nitrospinales bacterium | reverse complement strand
CGTCAACGAACAACGGCAAGAGATCCGGGGCGAATATTCCGCCATGCGGAAGGACGGCTCGGAATTCCCCATCGAGACATCCATGGCGCTGATGCCGTTGCAGGACAGGTGGCGGTCGGCGATCATCATCAAGGACATTACCCGGCGCAAACGGAACGAAATCAATCTGCAAAAGGCCAACGCGGAATTGGCGGAATCGCTGGAACGGCTTAAAAACGCGCAAACGCAGTTGATACGCTCGGAAAAAATGGCGTCGCTGGGCGTATTGTCGGCTGGAGTGGCGCACGAAATAAAGAATCCGCTGAACATCATCAACATGTCCATTCAGTTGCTGGAGATGGACGCCGGAATTTCACCGGACGCCAAAATGCATTGCGAGAACATCCGCGAACAGGTGCAGCGGGCGGTGAAGATCACCGACAATCTCCGCGATTTCGCGCGCCAAAGAAAACCGGCGATAGAGGAAATCGACATCCATCAATTGCTGGATAAAACGCTGCGATTGATCGAGTATGAAGCGGCGCTCGACAACATGGAGGTGGTCCGGCGGTTCGATGCGCCCCACGCGCTGATTCAGGGGGATCGCGACCAGCTTGCGCAGGTGTTTCTGAACATGATAAACAACGCGCGTGACAGCATAATCGAAATGCAGGGTAAATACAGCCGCGAGGAACTGAATGGAAAATGCTGGAAGGGCGAGTTGCTTGTTAAAACCGGCCTCGCCAACGGACACCTGTTCGTTCGTTTCGCCGATACCGGCACGGGCATTCCTTCCCACGCGCTGAACAAGATATTCGATCCGTTCTTCACCACCAAGCCCGAAGGCAAAGGAACGGGGCTGGGTCTTTCGATCTCCACCGGCATAGTGGAAAGCCACGGCGGCACGATCAATTGCGAAAGCCGTGAGGAAAAGGGAGCCGCCTTCACGATAACCCTGCCTCCGGGCGGCGGCGCCGTGATGAACGGTTAAGCATGGCGGTTCAGAAAGTACTGATCGTCGATGACGAACCGCACGCGATCCACGCGCTGGGCGCCATCCTGACCAAAAGCGGCTATGCGGTCTACTCCGCTGGCAACGGACAGGAAGCCCTGGCGAAAGTGGGCAACCTGATGCCCGACCTTGCCCTGCTGGATATACGTATGCCGGTTATGGGTGGGCTGGACTGTCTTATACAGTTAAAGGTGGTGGCGCGGGAGACGGAGGTATTAATGGCCACCGCCGTTAACGATCTGGAAGTGGCCGTTCAATGTATGCAGGCGGGGGCGTTTGGCTATATTACCAAACCGATCGACCACAAGGTGCTGCTGCTGAATATGGAGCGGGCCCTCGAGCGCCGGACGCTAAATCGAGAACTGAAACAATACCAGTTGCACCTGGAAGACCTTGTCGAACACCGGACCAGGGAAAATCTTGCCCTGCTGAAAAAGCTGAAGGGCAGTTTCATTTCCTCCATGGAGATAATGCTGGGAATACTCGAGTATTACGATCCGTTCTTCGGCGGCCATTCCCGCAGAGTGGGGTATCTGGTGGGGCAGGTGGCGAGGGAGCTGGGCATGTCGGCGCAGGAAAGCACCACCGCCCAAATGGCGGGACTGCTGCACGATGTGGGCATTGTCGCCTTGCCCAAAAGATTGCGCGATACCCCCTTTGGCAAGTTGAGCCAGGAAGAAATCGACCTGGTGAAACAACAGACCGTTTTTGCCGAAGAACTGCTCAATCCGTCAGAGGAACTGTGCAAATTGCGGCCGATTGTCCGCAGCCACCATGAACGGCTGGATGGCAGCGGGTTTCCGGACGGGTTGCACGGAAACGAGATTCCCGCGGCCTCAAAAATCATCGCGGTGGCGAACGCCTACGATGAAATAGTCTATAGGCGCCGGTTCACCGTTCAAAAATTCAACACCCCCCGCGAGGTGGGTGATTTCGCATTTCAATATCTGAAAATGCGCGCCGGAACCCACTTTCAGCCGCAATACGTCGATGCGCTGGAAATCGCGGTAAAAAAGAACTTGATCAACGCGAAGTCGGTAAAAAGGCTGGACATTTCGGATCTGCGGAAGGGGATGATGCTGGCCGACGACATTTACGACAACGACGGATTGCTGGTGCTGGCAAAAGGGTTGGCGCTGAGCCCTTTGCAGATAAAACGCCTTTCGGCGTACTGCAACATGCAGGTCATCGGCCAGTCGTTCTTGGTAATTCAGGATTAGCGCGGGTTTTCACCACGGAGGCATGGCAAATGAGGGAAGGGCCGGAAACCGTTTTAATCGTAGACGACGAAGTGCAGGCGTGCCAGTCCATTCAACGGTTCCTGATGGCTAAAGGCTACGGCGCGACATATGCGACATCGGGTGCGGAGGCGTTGGCCGTGGCCCGCACCGAGCGGCCGATGGCGGTGCTGCTCGACATCCGTATGCCGGGCATGGGCGGCATCGAAGCGCTTGCGGAACTCAAAAAAGCGGATGCCGACTGCGCCGTCATCATGTTAACCGCGGTGGATGATATCGAAACGGCGGTGAACACCATCCGGCTTGGCGCGACCGATTATCTGCGGAAACCGGTCAGCTTCGGCGAGCTGCTGCACAGCGTTCGGTCCACACTGGAAAAAAGAAGCTTGGTGATGGAAAATCGGGAATACCAGCGTTCGCTTGAGGAAAAGGTGACCCAGCGCACGGCGGAAATCGAACTCACGCGCGATGTCACGCTCCTGGGGCTGTCCACGCTTGCCGAATACCGCGATCCCGAAACCGGCGCGCACCTTCAACGAATCCGCGAATATAGCAAGGTGCTTGCCATACAGCTAGGCAAAGATGGGGGGACGTATGCTCATCTGATTGACGGCCAATTCATAAATACCATTCACAAGGTCTCGCCGATGCACGACATCGGTAAAGTCGGCATCCCCGATAAGATACTTCAAAAGCCCGGCCCCCTCACGCCGCTGGAATTCGAGGTGATGAAGGAGCACACCCGCATCGGCGGCAAAACGCTTGATACGGCCGAGCAACGCCTGCTTGCCGTTACCAACCGGTCTTTTCTCTCGATGGCGAAGGAGATTGCATTCTGCCACCACGAGAAATGGGATGGCAGCGGCTATCCCGGCGGGATCGAGGGGGAGCAGATACCATTATCCGCGCGCATCATGTGTGTTGCCGACGTGTACGACGCCCTTATCTCGAAGAGGGTGTATAAACCGGCGTTTCCGCATCAAAAAGCAGGAGGCATCATCATAAACGGCAGCGGCAGCCATTTTGATCCGGCGGTGGTGGCGGCTTTCCAAGCTGTCGAACGCCAATTCATGTTGATAAAAGACTCCGTGGCGGATGTCATATAAACCCGGGCTTACGGGGATGCATCCAGCGAAAACCCGGAAAGTGTGGGATAATGATGCCAGGTAGAAATATCCCAAGGGAGGTCAACGTGCAAACGTGTGAGATCATTCCTACTTCCATCATAGCGTTGCTGAGGCGTAAAACGGGTTTGCATATCCGAACCTCCGATCGAAAGAACATCTTGACGGCAATCCATGCCCGTATGAAAAAATGCGGCATCCGCGATATCGACGCATATCTGCACCTGATGGAAAAAGACGGAGAGCAAGGCGCGGCGGAGCTGCGCGAACTGCAATCGCAACTGGCGGTCGGCGAGACCTATTTCTTCCGCGACAAGGGACAATTCCTCCTTTTGGAAACAAGAATCCTGCCGGAGATAATCCAACGCCACGCATTGGACAAACGTATCGGCATATTAAGCGCGGGCTGTTCCATAGGGGCGGAACCGTATTCGATTGCCATGTTACTGCACCGCCTGCTCCCGGATGGCGGCGAATGGAAGGTTAAAATAACCGGCATCGACATAAACGAGGAGGCGCTTGCGCACGCACGGCGGGCCATTTACGACGAATGGGCGATGCGTTCGATCCCCGAACCGTTTAAGCGGGAATTCTTTCTGAAAAGGGAGGACGGATGGCATCTGCCCGGGGCGATTATAGAAATGGCAGCGTTCCAGCGGACCGACATCAGCCGGGAGAGCCTGCCGGACTACCGCAACGGCCTGTATGATTTCGATCTGATACTTTGCAGGAACCTCTTCATTTACTACCATTCGGACAAAGTCCGCGAAATGGCCGCCAACCTCGCAAAGGCTCTCGTGGAAGGCGGGTATCTGATGACCGGGCATGGCGAGCTGCTGGGCGGAGAATTGCCATCGTTTACCCCGCGGAGCTACCCGGAATCGGTCATCTACCAAAAGATTCTCAAAGTGCCCTGGGAAACGCGCACAGAAACGCTTCCCGTCCAATTTATCCCCTTGTCCCCCAATCCCCCCGCCGTAAATAATGCAGTTATCCGTCCAAACGATCATCCCCCCGTTACGCATGATATGCCAGGGACGCTATCCGGCGGCGCACCCTCTCTTTTGAAAGAGGGGCGTAACCGCGAAGCGGCCGCCGCCGCGTCTATAGCGCTTGCCGCCGACCCGGACAACGCGGCGTTGTTCATGGTCATGGGAGAAGCACAAGCAAATCTGGGAGCATTCGATTCGGCTCAGGCGGCGCTGGGCAAAGCCGCTTCGCTGGACATTCATTCCCCCCGGCCACACTGGATTCTCGCGCACATCGAGGAAGCGCTCGGCAACATGGCGGGCGCCATCGGGCATTACGAAAAGGCGCTGTACCGCGATCCGTCGTTTATCCCGGCCTACCTGGAGCTTGCGCCCGTCCACGAGAACGGCGGCGATTTCGCGCGGGCGGCAAAAACAAGGGAGGCCGCGCTCAATTTGTTGAAATCGATGCCGGCGGAAAAGCGCATCGAGCCGTATGAACAGGTTACCGCCGGCGAGCTTGCCCTGATTGTGGAAAAAATGGCGGGATAAACCACGGAGGCACGAAGACACGGAGAGGATAAGTGTTCGAACCCCTCCTGCACCTCCCCTTTCCAAGGGGAGGATTAAGGTGGGGTTGCCATCCTCTTCTCTGTGTCTCTGTGGTTATAAATGAGGAAAAGGCGATGGACGAAGTAAAGAAACCGCACCTGATATTTTCGGAGCGGGAGCTTTTTTACGCGGTGGATGCCATCAGCGTAAAAGAGATGTTTTATCTGCCGGAACTGGCGCTGGTGGCGGACGCCCCGCGGTATCTCGCCGGAACCCTCAACCTGCGCGGCACGCTGATAAAGGTGATTGATATGGATATGTTCTTCGGGCATTCGCCGAGGCGATACACCGCATCCACCTGCGTTGTGGTGCTGGAACAGGGAAACCGCCACGCGGCGATAATCGCGGACGACGTGGTGGATGTGGGTGGGATAGGCGAGCCGCAGATGGCGCCTTCCCTTCAAGCCTCCGCCGGAAAGCCGGCCGGCCGCCCCCTTGTCCTCGGCGAGGCGGACGCGGGGGACAGGGTGGCGATGGTTCTTTCTTCCGAAGCGCTCTTTGCGCTGGCGGAGGATGCGGAGGCATCGCCGCCGGGACCGGAGCATGAGGGGGGCTATTTCATCGATGGCTGTCCGGCTGAAGAGCGTGAGCTGTTCAGGCAACGGAAGGCCGATTTGAGCGCGCCGCTGGAGGTCACCGCCGCCGACGCGGCCCTTTGGCCGGTGGCGCTCTTTACGGTTCACGGCGAATACTACGGCGCGGAACTCGACACGGTGCTGGAGATCACCGAGTATGAAGACATTGTCCCGGTTCCCTGCACGCCGCGGCATGTGCTGGGGGATATCAACCTGCGCGGCACGATCCTCACCGTCATAGACATCAGCGGCATCCTCAACATCCAGAGTCCCTCCACCGCGGGCTTAAAAAAAGCGCTCGTGGCCGAACACGGCGGCGAACGGTGCGGCATAGCGGCGGAGGATGTGCTGGACGTGCTCTACCTGAAAAAATCGGAGTTCACCCCGTTCCCGGCGGGGTCGCAGGTGAATTATGAAAAGTGCATGAAGGGAACCGTCCGGTACGGCCAGCGGGCGATAGTCATCCTTGATATCCCCAAAATTCTTTCGCTGGAAAATCTGGCGGTAAACGAGGAGGTAGGATAAACCACGGAGGCGCGGAGACACGGAGAACCCTTTTTGTATGGACGGGAAAAGGCATGGCATGTGGCATGGCATTAAAAGGCGTGCATCCTAACTCGGTGCCTCTGTGTCTCTGTGGTTAGATGGGAAACGAGGAGGCATAGCGGAGATTTTTCGCTTTCGTAAACGGGCTTATCGGTAAGGAGATGGGTATGCTGGAAAACATACGGCTTAAGGGGCGCATACTGCTGGGATATGCCGTCCCGCTTGCGCTGATAGTCATCGCATTCATCGTTATCTTTATGGAAGTGCGCGAAATGCAAACCCGGATGCGCGAGGTCGACGAGAGCCGGGACGTGGTGTACGCCGTCAAGGATATCAAATTCAACTTTATGAAAATGCAGCGCTCGATACGCGGCTATATTCTTGTCAAGAACCAAGTATCCTTGGCTGATTACGAAACAGCCAAGGCAAATTTGCGTGAAATCACCGCCCGGATTGAGCCGGACATAACCGGCACACACGTGGAGGGCCTCTTTGGCGAATTCAAGAAGCTTGAGGAACGTCTCATTGAATTTACATCACAGATGAAAGCCGACGTCGATAGCGGGCAGGCACATAAAGCGATTGAAGCGTTCCGGAAAGGAGAAGGACTAAAGTTGGGTAACATGATGGAGCAACTTGCCGACAAGATTGAAGGGAAGGAATCGGCGGAGCAGAAGGCCCTTGAACAACGGGTGGATGAAATCGTCGCCATGGTGACCAAGATGATCATTGCCGCGGCCTTCTTGGTCGTAACCCTTTCCATAGCCATTGGCTATTGGCTCTCCGCCAAAATCAGCCGCGCCATAATAGAGTCGGTAAGTTCACTTTCCTCCACCTCCACGCAGATAGCCTCCACTCTGGCGGAACATGAAAGGACGGCCGCAAACCAATCCGCCGCCGTAACCGAAACCTCCGCCACCGTCGAGCAACTGGGCGTTTCGTCGCGCCAGTCGTCTGAACAGGCCGGTTCCGCCGCCACGTTGGCGCAAAAGTCGCTGGAGTTCACCAAGGACGGTAAACAGAGGGTGAAAGATGCGGTGGACGGGATGGGCCACCTGAAGGAAAAGGTGGGGGCGGTGGCGGCCCACACCCTAAAGCTGGGGGAGCAGATAGAGCAGATAAACCGGATCGCCAACGTCGTAAAAGACCTTTCGGGGCAGATCAACATGCTGGCGCTGAACGCGGCGGTGGAGGCCGCGCGCGCTGGCGAGCACGGAAAAGGGTTTGCCGTGGTGGCCGGCGAGGTGCGCAAGCTGGCCGACCAGAGCAAAAAATCGGCCGAACAGACAAATTCGATCATCGGCGAGATCCAGCGCTCGGCGAACGCCACCATCATGGCCACCGAGGAAGGGGGCAAATCGGCGGAGGATATCATCAAACTGGTGAAAATGGTGGACGACCTCTTCAACTCCCTCACTGCCAACGCCGATACCGTCTATCAGAACGTCCAGCAGGTGATGCTCAACGCGCGGCAACAGAGCGCGGCGATCACCCAGATCGTCGATGCCATTAGCACGGTGAACCTGGGGGCGAAAGAAACGGCGGTGGGGATTACGCAGACCAAAACCGGCGTTGAACGGCTGAACCAGGCGGCGGGAAGCCTGAAGGCGATGGTGTGAGGAATAGCTTTCAGTTATCAGTGGTCAGCCATCAGCCAGAGGAGGGGAAGTGAAAGATTTTGGGGATTTAAAGGTTTACAGATCGCTGAAAGCCGATTGCTGAAAACTGAGGGCTACAATAATGATTCAGGATGCCGAACTGCGGGAAATGTTCCGGGTGGAAAGCGAAGAGCACCTCCAGAAGATCGACGCGTGCCTCTTCGGCCTCGAAAAAGAGCCTGCCGCCCAAAAGGTGATGGAAGAGCTCTATCGCGAGGCGCACAGCCTCAAAGGCTCGGCGCGGATGCTGAATGTGCGCAAAGTGGAGGAGCTGGCCCATAAAATGGAATCGCTGATAGGCGCTCCGCTGAAGGCCGGAATGCCCTTTACCGCCGCACTGAACGATGTGTTGTCGACCGCCGCCGCCGCGTTGGGAAAACTGGTATTGGAAGCGGTAACCGGGGAAAAGGCGGGAGTGGATGTTCCGGCCCTCGCGGAAAAGCTGGAAGCGGCCCAAAAGGCACTTGGAAAACCGCCCGCCGTGACGGCTCCGCGTGACGAGAGCGAACAACGGAGCGCGCCGCCCGCCGTTGCGCCGGAGGGTGAAACGGAAGCGGTTCACGAATCCGAACCGGTTTCGCCATTGAAGCTCAACACCGTCCGGGTCGATACCAAAAAACTTGACGAACTTATGACCCACGCCAGCGAACTGTCGGTGCTGAAAATACGGATACAGCGGCGGCTGGCGGAATCGGAAGAGGCGGAAGATATGCTGGAAAAACTTGCCGCCGGTGCGCCAAACGGCGGCAAGGGGCGGATGGAAGCACTGCGGGAACAGGTTTCCATGCTCAAATCGGAGTTGAGGGAAGATGCGTCCCGCATGGAGTATATCGCGGCGGGGCTGGACGGCGGCATCAGGAATATCCGAATGGTTCCGTTTTCAATACTGTTCGCCGCCTTTCCGCGGATGGTGCGGGAAATGGCGCGCGAAAAGGGGAAACAGGCCCGGCTGGAAACCGGCGGGGGCGATGTGGCCGCCGATAAAAAAATAATAGAGGACTTGAAAGACCCCCTCATGCATATCGTGCGCAATTTCATCGAACATGGCCTGGACGAACCGGAGGCAAGGATAAAAAAGGGAAAGCCGCCCGAAGGTGTGTTGCGCGTTTCGGTTCAGAGAATTGAAAACGGAATACGGATAGCTACCTCCGACGACGGCAACGGGCCGGAATTGGAGAAACTGCGGGATGGCGCGGTGAGGAACAAACTCCATACGCGGGAGGAAGCGGAAAAACTTTCCCCGGCGGAACTGCTGGGGTTGGTTTTCAGGCCCGGGTTTTCGACGAGCCGGTTCATCACCGACGTGGCCGGGCGGGGGATCGGTCTCAACGTGGTGCAGACCGCCGTTGAACGCCTGAAAGGATCGGCCATCGCGGAAATGCCGGCGGGTGGCGGTTTTAGCGTTACGATGCGGCTTCCCGCCTCCATTTACAGCATGAGGGCGTTGATCGCCGGTGCGGGGCGGCGGAAGTACGCCATCCCGCTGGACTATGTGCATAAGACGGCTTACGTCCAGAAAGCCGAAATATTCATGATGGAGGGAAAAGAGGCGGTCTTTCTCGATGGGAAGGCCGTCCATGTGGGAAGGTTGGGGGCCGTTCTTGAGATGCCGGAGGATGCAAAACGGGTTCAGCTCCCCGCGCCGGACGAACCGCTCTCCTGCGTTTTCCTCTCCGTTAGCAACGAGGCGGCCGGGCTTATCGCCGACGAGATACTTGATGAGCAGGAAATCACCCTGAAACACCATTGCGGAATGCTCAAGCGGGTGCGGAACGTCGCCGGCGCGACCATTCTGGAAGACGGAAGCGTTTGCATGATATTGAATCCGGCCGACCTCGTCCGGTCTGTTCGCAGGGCCGCTTCCGCCGTACCGACGACCGCCGAGCCTCAAAAGGCGGAACGGAAAGCGGTTCTGCTGGTCGAAGATTCCCTTACCACGCGGATGCAGGAAAAAAGAATTCTGGAGCGGGCCGGGTACGACGTGGTGGCCGCCGTCAATGGCGTCGAGGCGTTGGAAAAGCTGGCGGCGCGGAAATTCGACGCGGTGGTGACGGATATTTTAATGCCGGAGATGGACGGATTGGAACTTACCGGCAGGATAAAAAAAGAGGCCAGATACAAGGACATTCCGGTGGTGCTCGTTACTTCGCTCGCGTCGGGCGAAGATAAAAAGCGGGGGATGGAGGCGGGGGCAAGCGCCTACATTCCCAAGTCCGAGTTCGATCAACTGTTCCTGATAGAAACTTTACGGAGGCTGGTATGAACGGCAACAACATCTCCGGCAAAATCACAGTGCTTCTCGTTGACGACTCGGCGATCGTCCTCACGGTGTTAAAGCGCATCCTTGCGCCGTGCCCCGATATCGAGGTGGTGGGAACGGCGCGCGACGGGCGTGAAGCGCTGGAGCGGATACCGAAACTCTCCCCCCGCGTGATTTGCACCGACCTCCACATGCCGGTGATGGACGGCCTTGAGCTGACGCGGGAGGTGATGGACAGATTCCCGACCCCCATCCTGGTGGTCAGCGTATCGGTGAAAGATAACGTGATGAACGTTTTCAAACTGCTGGAAGCGGGCGCGGTGGATGTGTTCCCAAAACCGCATGGCATCCTTGAAGGGGACTATTGCGATTCAAGGAACGAACTGGCGCAAAAAATCAGGATTCTCGCCGGCGTAAACGTTGTACGGCGGAGACGGCGGATCGAAGCTCCTTCGCCGCCGTTGAAAGACGAACCGGCGGTTTCTCCCAAAATAGTGGTGATTGGGGCTTCCACCGGCGGCCCGGTCGCTTTGCAGCGGGTACTCTCCGCATTGCCACCTTCTTTTCCGCTCCCTATTGTTTGCGTACAGCATATCAGCGACGGGTTCTTGCTGGGACTGGTCGAGTGGCTCGATTCGGTCTGCGGCCTGAAAATGGCAATCGCGCGGGAAGGATGGCAGCCATTGCCGGGAACCGTATATTTCCCGCCGGAAGGGACACACCTGCTTTTTAACGCGGAGGGGCGGTTCCGCTATTCGCGGGAAAACGGGGTCAACGGGCACCGTCCTTCCGTCAGCATGACCTTTGAATCGGCGGCCAACATTTTTGGCGATGCAGCCATCGGCGTTCTGCTCACGGGGATGGGGAGTGACGGGGCGTCCGGAATGAAGGCGATCCACGATGCGGGGGGAATCACCATCGCGCAGGACGAGAAGACCAGCGTGGTGTTCGGGATGCCAAAGCAGGCGATAGAGCTTGGGGCCGCGCGGGAGGTTGCGCCGTTGGAGGAGATAGCCTCCTTGATCATGTCATACGCGGCCATAAGATGAAGAGGGGTAAACCACGGAGGCACGGAAACACGGAGAGGATAAGTGTTCGAACCCCTCCTGCACCTCCCCTTTCCAAGGGGAGGATTAAGGTGGGGTTGCCATCTTCTCTGCATCTCTGTGGCTTTAGGTGAGGAAAAAAGGAGAACGAAATGATCGATAAGGAAGATGCTGTGAAAGAAATCCTCATAGTGGAGGATAGCGAGGTGCAGTTGGAACTGCTTCGGCGCGTTTTAACGGCCAACGGTTACAAGGTATCGGTGGCCCGTAACGGCGCGGAGGGGCTGGCCGCCGCGCGGGAACATGCGCCGAACCTGATTATAAGCGACATCATTATGCCGGTGATGGACGGTTACCGGCTATGCGGGGAATTGAAGAACGATGAAACGCTTAAGGACATTCCGGTGATTCTCCTCACGCAGTTGACCGAACCGGAGGAGGTTATCCGGGGCCTTGAGGCGGGAGCCGACAACTACATCACGAAACCCTTTGAGAATGAATTTCTCATCACAAAGGTGAAATCACAGCTCTCTTTCCCCATACGGTTCGCAAACAACCCCACGGAAAAATGCCTCGAATTTTCGATGGAAGGGAAGCGCTACTCGGTGAGGTCAAGCAGGGGGCAGACGCTTAATTTCCTGCTTACCACATATGAAAACGTGGTTACCCGCAATTTGGAGCTGTACCGGACGCAGGTGGAACTGGAACGGCTTAATGAACAGCTTGAGGAAAAAATTAAACAAAGGACGGGCGCCCTGGCCGAAGAGGTTGCGGAACGAAAACAGCTCGGCGTGGATCTGATGAAACGCAACAAGGAGCTTCTGGCGCTTACCACCATCTACAAAGCCGCGCAGGAAAATCCTTCGCTCCCCAAGTTGTTTGATGCCGCGCTTGGAACGATAAGCGGCCTGCTGGAGTTGAATACCGGCGGGATTTATCTCCTTGATGCGGAAAATAAAACGCTGTCGCTTCATTCCAGCATCGGCCTCTCGGAAAAGGAGTTGCGGCTATTCGCCCAGCTTGCGATCGGCGAGGGAGCTTCCGGTTTGGCCGCCGCCGAGAGAAAGCCGGTTGTCATGGAAGCGAAAGATTATCCGGGAAAACGTTTGGCCGGCGCCGTTACGGCCTTGGGCCTCCACAGCCTCGTTGGCATCCCGATTTTGTCGGGCAATGAACTGGTTGGCGCCATGGGTTTTGGCTCCCGGCGGCCGCACATTTTTTATCAGGATGAGCTTGACCTCCTTTCGACGGTGGGAAAACAGATAGGTTCGATCTCGCATAATTTCATGCTCTTCGACCAGCTGAAAGAAAGCGTGGAAAGACTGGACAAAACGCGGGAGATGCTGATTCGGAGCGAAAAGCTGGCGGCCTTGGGCGCGCTTGCCGCCGGTGTTGCCCATGAAATAAAAAACCCGCTCAATATCATATCCACCACCGTCCAGTTACTGCGCATGGAAGAGGGGCTTTCGCCGCAAGAGAAGGAAATGCACGGCACTATGATGGAGCAGATAAACCGGATCGTTAAAATAATTGACAATCTGCGCGACTATGCGCGGGAACGAAAGCCCGAAATAAAAGACATCGACATAGTGGACCTGCTCAAAAAAACCGTGGCGCTGGTGGAATATGAAATGAAGGCCGAAAGCATTAACGTTGACCAGCGATTCTGTGCGGCTTCGCTTTCAGTGAAGGGAGACAGGGATCAGTTGGCGCAGGTGTTCCTGAACCTCATTACGAATGCCCGGTTCAGCATGGGTGAAAAGAGGCAGGTGGAATCCGCCGCGCGTAAGGAAAGCGGGAAGGTATGGATGGGGCTTCTTGGCATCTCGGTCGAAAGAGAAGACGGACTTGCCGTCATCAAATTCTCCGATAGCGGCATGGGTATCCCGAAAAACGCGCTGAGAAGAATATTCGACCCGTTCTTTACCACCAAACCGGAAGGCAGGGGAACCGGTTTGGGGCTTTCCATCTCGCAAGGAATCATTGATAACCATCACGGCACAATCGAGGTGGAAAGCGAAGAGGAAAAAGGCGCGGTGTTTACAATACGGCTTCCCATGCACTAAGGACTGGCGGCTTATAGCTTGTCCAATGAAACAAAACCAATGTCATTGAATCGAAAGTTTTTTCATTCGATATAGAAGCTGCGTCCTTGTTAAACCGAGATCCAGCGCGGTTTTCGCCTTGTTTCCCGAATTGCGTTCGAGGGACGAAATAATATCTTCTTTAGCATACGTTTTTTTAAAACTCTTTATGGAGGACGCTGAAATCGCGTTTGGCGGGTGGGAAGCGTGAGTGGATTGGGTTTGGATAAAGTTCTGGGGCAGATGCATCACTTCGATGGTTTTTGAATTGGTGGATAATACCGCGTTCTCTACCACACTTTGCAGTTGCCTTACATTTCCAGGCCAAGGGTGTTGTCTCATAAGTTCAAGCACCCGTCCGCTAAACGAAACATCCTTTTCGTAAATCAGGCAGGATTTCCTTTTAAAGTGTTCGGCAATAATTTCGATGTCCTCAGTTCTTTGGCGCAACGGGGGAATGTCGATATGGAGAACGTTAAGGCGGTAGTAGAAGTCCCTTCTGAAGGTGCCTTCAATAACCGCATTATGAATGTCCCGGTTTGTGGCGGCGATAATGCGGGCTTTCAGCTTTACCGATCTGTTGCCGCCCAGCCGCTGGAATTCCCTCTCTTGGAGAACCCGGAGCAGCTTCACCTGAATCTCCAACGGGATTTCCCCCACCTCATCGAGAAGAACCGTTCCGTTTCCCGCGAATTCAAGTTTGCCGATGTTTTGTTTATCCGCCCCGGAGAAAGCGCCTTTCTCATAACCAAACAACTCGCTTTCAAATAACGAGAGGGGCAGGGATGCGCAACTGATCGCCACAAAGGGGGCATTTTTATTTTTTCCCGACAGGTGCAAATGTCTCGCCACCAGTTCCTTCCCAACGCCGGTTTCACCCGTAATCAGTACAGGGGAGTTGGAAAAACTGAAGAGCGCTATTTTCTCCTTGATTGCCGACATGTAAGGCGAATTGCCCAACAAAATGTTCTGGTTTTTTAGAAGGTCATGCAACAGTTCATTTTCCTTCACCAATGATATTTGGGAGAGAACCCTTTCCATGCACAAGCTAAGCAAATCCTGGTTTAATGGCTTCTGAAGAAAATCGAACACTCCCTTTCTAATGCCTTCAATCGCAATGGAGATGTCCGTATGCGCGGTGATAACGATGAAAAAAACGTGGGGAGCGTATTTTCTTAGCTCCTTAATGGCCGATAGGCCGTCCATTTCCGGCAATCGATAGTCAACAAAGGCGACGTCAATCGTATTCGACCGCGCCCATTCAATCGCCTCCGAAGGAAGGGAAAAACTTTTAAATGAAATGGCGGGATGTATTTCGAAAAGGATTTTATGAATTAACTGGGGAATGTATTTGTCGTCATCCACGACGAGTACCGAAAGGCGAGGTGTTTTTTCCTTAGAGGGCATAGCAATGCTATTTTATGCATATAGTGCACATTACTTCCATTGAAATATTTATCAAAGTGAAATTACATGCAGGCAAACACGGAAACGACCTTTTTACAATAAGATGAAATACTGTTGTGGTATGACCGTTTGGCGCAGCAATTGCAAAATAACCTGCCGGACCAGAGTCCAAGATTACATTCGACATCAAGATTGGAGCACAATTTGGAAAAAGCGATTCTGTTGTGGCACGAAAGTTACAGCGTTGACATTCAAGCATTCGATGACCAACACAAGAAACTGTTTGAAGTCATCAATGTCGTATTTGCCGCCGTTACATCCAGAAAAAACCCCGCCAGCCGCGCGCTGTTGGACGTGGCGCTAAGCGAAATGGTGGAATACATGAAACTGCACTTCGAAGCAGAGGAGCGGGTAATGCGGGAACATGCCTTCCCCGAATATGATGCGCATAAAAAAGAGCACGATGATTTTGCGCGCATGGTGACGGATATTAAACGCCGGCACGATCAAGAAAGCGAAGCGGTAACGGTGGAGCTGTTGAAATCGTTGGTGACATGGCTGGATACGCACCTGAATGGCACGGACAAGCGGTATACCCCATACCTTTCCGCGCTGAACGTTAAGTGATGCTTCAATCGATGCCGACAGGCAATACATGGGGCGTATCCATTTCCAAGGAGGGCGCTGAATATGCCGCTTGAGCCTAAGTGCATAGAGAAGCACCGTAATCAGGATCATCTTACATGCGGCACCTGCTCGGACAATCTGAGTTTCGAATTGGCCCGCATTGATCAAATGGAAGATATTTCGAGGAAAATTATCGAAAATGCCTCGCGGCTTCCGGAATGGCAACCGCATTTGGGGCGCATGGCATATACCGTAACGATGATTATCCGCGAAACATGCATGAATGCCATTGAACATGGAATTCTGGGTGTCGATCGATCGCAAAAGAAAAAGCTCGTGGAGGACCATGGAGAGCAATATCATGATTGGGTGGAGATGGAGTGGACGGCGAAAAAAAATCCATTATCCGTAACCGCATGCATTAACAACCAAAGGATCCTTATCGGCGTTCATGATGGCGGAGCGGGATTTGACGCAACGGAAAACAACCTAAGCGCCATCAGTGATGCTGATCTGCTGGAACTTTCAGGGCGAGGAATGGTGATCTTGAGGGGGATGGGGGTAAAGCTTCACTGGAACAAGGAAGGTAACACGATACTCTGCTTATATAAACGCTTTGACGGCTAAGTTGAAGCGGGCGGAAAAATATTTTGCGCGTGAAGAGAGCGCGGTAAATGACCGCCGGGTCATAGCCAAGTGCATAATATTCCCCCATTAATGCACAATATGCACATATTTCATGTTGATGTTATTCTCAAGTTAAATTGTGTGGATGGCTGTGCCACATTGCACAATATAACATATGCTTATCTATTTATTTCGGCTTTAGTGTTTGGCCTGCAAATTGCAATAAATCGTTTCGGTAACTTATTGGCTCCTTTTCTGGAAGGGAATAATAAATAGACAATAAGAGGTTTTTGTTCATCGTCGTTGTAGGGGAATTGGATCACATGGGCGAATTGGCAAACGAGGCAGGCGGCACAAAACTGAAAATATTGCTGGTGGACGACTCAAAGGTCGTCATGCAAATTTATAAAGAGGCGTTGAGCGACAACCTTTATGAAAAGCGGTTTGCGATGAATGGCCAAGACGCTCTCAACTTTTACAGGACGTGGCAACCCGATCTTATCTTGTTGGATATTGTGCTGCCGGTTACGACCGGATATTCGGCGCTCAAGGAGATTCGCCGGATTGAAAAAGATACCGGCACCCGCACTGCAATCATCATGGTCACCTCGTTGGCGGACAAAAGCGACATCAATGACTGCGCGCGCTTGGGGATACAGGGCTATATTGTAAAACCCTTTCAAGCTACGGAGCTGGCTGCCAAAATTGAGCACTATTATGCGGCCTATGTCAAAAGCAGGTAGGGTCGATCATCCAAAGCCGCCACGGGCGATAGCATATGGATGAGCGGGGCGAAGAAAAAAGAACGGTCTTGCTTGCGGAAGACGATTTGTCATTGCGGCAATTAATTACGCACCAATTAAGCAGGGGCGGATTCAATGTTATCGCGGCTTCCGACGGACGCGAGGGCATGGATTTATGTGAGCGGAACAAAGGCCGAATCGATCTGATTCTTTCCGATTTACTGATGCCCGGGGTCTCCGGTTTGGAGTTTGCGCAATACAATGCTTCTTCCGCGTTTCTTCCGTTTGTCGTCTATTCGTCGATGTATGATGAATTAACCGCCATGATGCTTATCAAGGCGGGGGTATACGATTATTTATTAAAACCGATCGATCAGCGTATTTTGATTGGAACCCTCCGGCACGCGTTGGTGCGGGCAAAAATGAGGGGGGCATCCTCATGCCAGGCGGAACCTGATGACCGAAAGAGTATCGTAATCAAATCCACCCGGGAAGAAATCGTAAAGGCGGTTGATTGGATTTCCGGCCAAATACAATCGTTGCTAACGGGCACTGAGTCGCGATTGTTCGCGTATCACTTTTCGGAGCTTCTTATTAATGCGTATGAGCATGGAAATTTGGGGCTGAGTGAAAAGCTTAAAGCGGAGCTTATTATGAACGGCCAGTATGAAGATGAAATCAAATGCAAAGAAAAACAATGCGCTAAAACAATAACCGTTGCCATCTCGATAATAAATGGAATAATAAAAGCAACCGTTTCGGATGGGGGGTGCGGGTTCGATTACAGGAAATACCTAACCATGACTGAAGGTGAAATCATTAATAGGCTGTCCCTTCCGAATGGCAGGGGAATCCTGATGGCCAGCAAGTACTTTGATACAATGAATTACCACAACGGCGGATCGTCGGTGACTGTGACCAAATCCGCAAATGAAAATAGGCTTTCGGGGAGGTAATGGAATGGCCGTTCCTAAAAAAATATCCGTGCTTGTAATTGACGATGACCAGACAATGAGGAACGCCATTATCAGCCTACTCAAGTCGGATGCCGGAATTCAGGATATATCCACCGCCGACAATGGTTTGCACGGCTGGAAAGCGTTGTCGGAAAAACCCTTTGATTTCGTTCTCGTCGACTGGATGATGCCGGTGATGGACGGCTATAACTTTGTGAAAACCGTCAGGCGGGACGCCAGCCGCCACAAGACGAAAATCATCATGATCACCTCGAAAAAAGGGGTGAACGATGTATCTGATGCCATGAATGTCGGCATAACGAGCTACATCATAAAGCCCTTTGACAAAGAGACTTTTGCAAGAAAGATTCAATATGTCCTGGGCTATTCCGGAATTTCCCCGAAGGAAACGGAGTTTCTGGAAGAGGCGGAAAAATATCTGGCCGAGGAAGAATACGGCAAAGCCCTTAATTGTTACTCAAAGGCGCTTGATATTGTTCCGGCCAATGCCGAGGTGAAGCTGAAGTTGGTCGCCGCGTTCATGAAAAAACTGGAATTCGACAAAGCCTATTTGGCCCTTTCAGAAATGATGAAAGGCGAAATGCCCAAGGAAATCTTAAAAGCGTCAAGCGCCGCGATGGTGAAGTTGGGCGACATCGATTTTGCCAAGGACATGTTCAAGGAGTCGGCGGCGAAGTATCGGGAGGCCGTTACCGCCGACCCTTCCCAAATTGAAGGACACATCGGCCTGGGCGAAGTGGATATGAAGCTTGGTAACGTGGAATCCGCCAAGAAACATTTTGAACAGGCGGAGACCATGCTTCTTGACGTGGGGGAAAATGATGTCACGATGTTGAATAACATCGCCATCCGCCATCGCAGGGCCGGGCGGGCCGCCGACGCCGTAAAAGTGCTTGAAAGCACCCTCAAGTGGGCGCAGGGAAATCCGTACCTCCTATACAACCTCGGAAGGGCCTATCTGGATCTGGATCAGATGAATATGGCCGCGGCATGTTTCAGGGACGCGCTGAAAATAAATCCCGGGATGAAGGACGCCCAAAGGATGCTTATGCTCATCACCGGAAATGCGGGCTAACGCGGAGCGCGGGCGGGCATATGGCGGACATAATCGGGAATTTGCGATGCCTGTACAGGCGCCTGTTTTTCCGCATCGGCATCGACATAATTCTCATCATAATCATCCCGGCGGCTTTTATCCTTGTTGCGCTTGCGTATAACCTGAGGGAAAACATCAGGGATGTAACGCTTTCCAGAATTGAAGACCGGCTGAAGAACAAGGCGGACACGGCCCTCGGCAATTTGGATTTCATAGAGGATGACCTTTCGTTCGTGGCGAAACATCTGGAGCAACATTTTTTCGGTTTGGGCGGCCGGGTAAAAGGCGTCGCCAACGGCGTCCCGCCGCCGAATTGGTACAAGGCCGCAAAGTATAAGAACTTCATGGACGATCTCGAAACCATGCTCCTTATGAACAACGGCTTCCTGAAGGTGCGCGTCATAAACAATTCGGGGCGCGAAATCGTCAGGTTCGACAGAACCCAATCCGGCATAAAAGAGGTGCCGTTCGGAGAACTGGAGGACAAATCCGGCCGCGATTATTTTAAAAACGCCATGTCGTACCCCGCCGGGAAGGTCTATCTGCATCCAATAACGCTGGATGTGGAGCACGGCGAAATCCTGATCCCCCATACGCCCGTGATCAGATTATGCCGCAAATTACTGCTGACCGGCGGGGAGACGCTTGGCATCCTCGTGCTGACGGTTAGCCCGGACGTCATATTCGGCGCGGAGAACCGGGGCGATGAATCGGGAACCATGATTATCGACGAGGCCGGAAACTACCTGCGCCACCGCGACCAACGCCTGTTGCTCGGCGGGGAAAATGACGGAAAAGCCAATCTGCTGAATGAACGCCCCCTCATGAAGGCCAACATGGACAAATACGACAGAATGACGATCTTCGACGCCGGGATGGGGGAGTACCGGGTATGGAGGAAAGTTTTTTACCGTGATGATGACCGGTCGCATTTCTGGGTTTTCGTGGAGGGGCATCCGGAGTTTTCCATTATACGAGGGTATACGGGCATCCTGGCTAAAAGCGCCGTAATTCTTGTTTTGGTGATTCTCGCGGGATTTTCCCTGGTTGTGGCGGTCATATACAGGTCTTTGCGGCCCATGCGGGATGTTACGGCGGCGATAAGGAAACTGGAAGCCGGGGATATGTCCACCAGAGTGCCCTCCGACGCGAAAAACGAGATAGGCGAAATCGCCGTCGCGTTCAACTCGCTGGCGGAAAGGCTTAACCAGACGGCCCTGGAACTGCAACGGTCGATGGCTTTGGCAAAATCCATTTCCGACATCGCCCCCACAGCCCACATAATCGCCAGTTCCGGCGGCATCATCATTTCCGTTAACCCGGCGGCGGCGGAGATGTTCGGCTACACGTACCGGGAAATGCTTGGCCAAAGCGTGAAAATGTTCACCCCTTCCGTTAAGGACGATGAGTACTCCAAGTACATCAAGGATTATTTCAATTTCAAGAAATCCGGCCTGCCTGAAAAAAGGACCACGATAAGAACTCCCAAGGAAATG
The DNA here is from genome assembly GCA_023248495.1 of Nitrospinales bacterium. Classification (GTDB taxonomy): domain Bacteria; phylum Nitrospinota_A; class UBA7883; order JACRGQ01; family JACRGQ01; genus JACRGQ01. The sequence continues at coordinate 32,977 of JAHFEK010000016.1, read as the reverse complement.
CTGGCCATAAGGAAAAACGGCGAATTCTTTTACGTCACCCTCTACATAAGGGAAGCGCGGGTGGACGGGGAAGAGGTGTTCGCCGGGATAATCGAGGATATTACGGAACGCAGGGAAGCCAAAATCGCGTTGACGCAAGCGGTGGAAAACAGCGATGCCATTATGAACGCTTCAAACGAAACGCTTGCGTTAATAGGGTTGGAGGGCAATGTTATCGCCATCAACGAGGCCGGGGCAAAACGGCTTAACGCGCACCGCGCCGATCTTATTGGCAAGTCCCTGTATCAGATTCTTCCGCTGGAACTGGCCATGAACCGTATGAAGCGTTTTGAGGAGGTGGCGGCCACCGGCCGGTCTTTGACATTCGAGGACGAGCGTAACGGCAAATTCCTGGCAAATTCCATTTATCCCGTTATAGATAAAGATGGGCTGGTGACACGATGCGCCTTGTTTGCCGTCGACGTTACCGAACGAAAACAGTGGGAGCGGGCGCTGGCGGAGAGGGAAGCGAAAATGCGGGCCATACTGGTCTCGGTTCCCGATGCGATCATCTTGATCGATGAAAAAGGAACCGTGGAGATGCTCAACCCGGCGGGCGCGAGGATTTTTGGGTGGGCGGCGGAAGACGTAATTGACCAAAACATCAAAATCCTTATGCCGGAGCCCTATCAGAGCGGGCATGACCGGTATCTTGAGAATTACCTTCACACAGGTGAAAAGAAAATAATAGGAAACTTGCGGGAGGTTCCCGGCCTGCGCAAAGACGGCTCACGCTTTCCCGCTGAATTGTACGTCACGGAATTATGGCTGGGCCAAACGCGCAAGTTCCTTGGCATCGTGAGGGACATATCCGAGCGGAAACTCGCCGAGGAGGCGTTGAAAAAGAGCGGGGAAAGCCTGCGGGAATCGTATCTGAAATACAGCGCGATTATGGATCACGTCGCCAGCGTCATTTATACGCTCTCCCTCGAAGGCGAACTGACTTTCATCAATAAAGAAGCCGAGATGATTATGGGGGACTGCGTCAATGAATGCCTAAAGAAACACTCCCTGTGGGAAGATATTGTCGTGAAGGAGGACGTCGGCGAGTATTTGGAGTTCAGGAGCAATGTTTTGTCTTCAAGCGAAACCCAAAAGCTCCAATACCGGATCAAATGCAGGGACGGCTCCGTTGTATGGCTGGAGGACAGATGTTCCGCCATAAATGACTACGATGGGAAAGTAATCTACTACCAGGGGATCGTGGACGATATAACGGAAATTAAAAAACTGGAGCAGGTGAGGGATAATTTCTTCCATGCCGTGGTGCATGATCTTAAGAGTCCGATGACCGGCATCAAATTGGAATTAGACATGCTTGATGACCAAATCACCTCGTTCTCGGCGGAATGCGCCGCCAAAGAGGCGAGCCTGAACACCATCAGCGTTTATGAAACTTCGCTGAAACAGAAGATTGCCGACATCGGCGAAGGGATTGACCAGCTTCATTTAATGATACAAAGCCTGCTTAAGCTGGGTGAGATCGATGAAGAGAAACTGGAGTTGCATTACGAGGCATTTGCGATGAACGATCTTTTGCGGGAATTGGAACGCGATTTTCGGGGCCGCGTCTCCGCCAAGGGATTGTCGATTGAATTCAGGAATTCGTTTGCGGGCACGGTGATCGCCGACTTTAAGCTGCTCAAAAGGGTTTTGCAAAACCTTATCGATAACGCCGTAAAATACAGCCTTGCCAATACGGCCATAACCATCGACGCGGGCTGCTCGAAAAAGCAGGGGGGCAGCGAGAACATCATCATATCGGTTACCAATACCGGACAACCCCTGACCGAAAATAAAATAAACGCGCTCTTCCAGAAGTTCAAAACGCTTGGTCATGAAGAATCGGGAAGCGGCATCGGCCTCTTCTTCTGCTACAAGACCATGGAACTTTTGGGCGGGGGAATTTATGTGGATCAGGATATGGACACCATAACCTTTCATATATTTTTCCCGAACGGGTAAAGGGACAAGATGGATACACAGGCCAACAGCGTTATCCGGGTACTGATTGTGGAGGATGATGTAACCCTGCGTAAAGCCATACGGCATGTGGTGAACAGCGGCCTCAACGCCGATTGCATACTTGCAAAAAACGGCAATGAGGCCTGGGACATCCTGCTCGCAAATACATTCGACATTATTATTTCCGATTGGAATATGCCGCGGAAATCCGGTGATGAGTTATTATTTGAGGTGAGATCCCACGATAGGACAAAAAATACGCCGTTCCTGATGCTGACCTCCCGCTCCGATAAAGACAGCCTGATAACCGCCATGCAGGCTGGAGTCACCGATTATGTGATTAAACCGTTTACGCCGGTTGTGTTGCTGGGCAAGATGCATAAGCTGCTCAATTTGCGTGCAGTTATTGATTAAAGGGGAGGGGTTATGGGATTTGGCGATTACCTGGTGAAAAAAGGGCTGATATCGAAAGAACAGCATGATATCGCATTGAGGATGCAGAACAAGAAGAGGCTGTTGGGGGTAATCGCCGAGGAGGAAGGCTATATGACGGCGGAGGATGTTTCCGCCGTCATGGAGGAAAGCGAGGGGAGGCCGGACATCCAATTCGGCGAACTGGCCGTTTCGCGCGGTTATTTAACATCGAATCAGCTTCGGTATCTTCTGGATATCAGGACCCGCCGCAAAGTTCGGATAGGGGATATTCTCGTTCAGAAGGGGATTATTTCCGGCGATGTCCTCCTCCATGAAGTGATGAACTATGAATCGAAAAGGAAGAAGCTGAACCGGATACTTATCTGCGAACCGACATACACGGTTTCCATGCTGTTGAAGCGGATGCTCGCCAAGTACGGGTATTCCGTCATGACCGTAAGAACGGGGGCGGAGGCCATCAAGGCGGCGCAGGAGACAAAGCCGCATATCCTGATGACCAGCAACGTCCTTGAGGATATGGACGGCTATTCGCTTTGCGACCGTTTCCTGAACGATCCGGCCACCGTTGGCGTCTATTCCATCCTGCTGTCGGGTGACGCCGATAAGGGAAGCATTGAACGCGCGTTTGAGTCCGGCATAAATCATTTTTTAAAAAAGCCGGTTAACGAGCAGGAACTGGTCAATGTCATCCTGCAATTGGAACGGGAAGAAGGGGAGAAGCGTCCGGAAAAGATTCTCATCGTGGATGATAGCTCCGGCGCACGTTCGGCGATCTTTAAAGAACTTACCAAGGTATGGAGCAACATCCATATGGCGGTGAACGGGAAGGAAGCCGTCGCGAAAGCGCTTCAGTTGAAGCCGGACATCATCACGATGGATGTCGAAATGCCCCTCATGGACGGTTTTCAGGCATGCAGGGAACTGAAGAATCACCGCGATACCGAATCGATTCCGGTAATCATGATCTCGGCCCACTCTTCGATGGATCTGCGCGCCAAGGGTTTTGAATCGGGCGCGGTGGAGTATTTCACAAAACCGTTCCTTAACGGCGCGCTTGCAAGCTTTTTAAAAATGTTGGTGGAATCGAAGAAAATCAGCAGAAAGGAGAAGGTGCTGGTGGCCGATGACAGCCAGGTCACCCGTCATATCCTTAAATACTACTTTACCAAGAACGGATACAACGTTTATACGGCGGACAACGGTGAAGAGGCTTTGACGCTAATGGACAAGGTTGTACCCGATATTCTCGTCACGGACTGCTATATGCCCAAGCTGGACGGATTCGACCTTGCAAAAAAGGTACGGGAAAAGGGGATGTTGCGCCACATCCCGATTGTCATGATAACCGCTTCGGCCTCCAAGTCCGACATCTTAAAAGGGCTTGCCGCGGGCGCCAACGATTACCTCGCCAAGCCATTCGACGAGGCGGAACTGCTTGCCCGCATCGATTCCCTTCTCAAGACCAAATCCCTTTTTGAGCAGCTTGAACGCGATAAAGCCGAGCTGAAAAAGGTGAATGAGGAGAAAAACCGGTTCTTGGGCATGGCGGTGCATGATTTGCGGAATCCGCTGGGCGCCATTTCCGGGTACGCGCATTACCTCATATCGCATGAGGTGGATAAGGAAACGACTGAAAAATTCCATCGGATAATCGCGGATGCGGCCGGAGGCATGACAAAACTGGTGGATGACCTGCTGAACATTTCGAAGATCGATAACGGCGCGGTATCGCTGGATATAACCGTCGAAGATCTGGCCGATATTGTCGCCGCACGGGTTGCGCTCGCAAATATAATCGCGCGGGAAAAAAATATAATGATACATTATTCCCCCTACGCGGAAAAACTGGTCTTTCTTTTTGACAGGCACAAAATAGAGCAGGTTGTTGATAATCTTATCAGCAACGCGATCAAATTTTCGCCCCACGGCAGCAATGTTCATGTTTCCATGAACCACCATGCGGGGAATGTCAGGGTCGCCGTTCGGGATGAAGGGCCGGGGATACCGGAAAACGAGCATGGCAAAGTTTTTGTGGCATTTTCGAAGATCAGCGTCCGTCCGACGGGAACCGAGACCAGCACGGGCCTTGGGCTTGCCATCGTATCCCGGATTGTTAAAGCGCATGGTGGGGATATCGGTTTTGAAACCACGGCGGGGAAGGGGAGTACTTTCTTCTTCACACTTCCGAAAGAAATGGGAAATAATTGAAACCGGAGGAAAAGCAAAATACCCCATGAATGCCATCAACGCGTTTTCAAACACGGATTTTATGCCGCATGGCTACTGCCTTCAGTGGAATCAGTGGCTGCTCTGGTTGAATGCCGTGTCCGACGTGTTGATTGCCATGGCCTACTATTCAATCCCCTTGGTGCTTTTATTCTTCGTCGAAAAACGGGCCGATTTTAAATACAGGCGGGTGCTGGTGCTGTTTGCCATTTTCATATTGCTCTGCGGGACAACCCACCTGCTTGGCGCGGTCATTCTCTGGGAGCCGTTTTACTATCTTGACACCGCCGTCAAGATGGCCACGGCCGCCGTTTCCGTGTATACCGCCGTTGTCTTATGGCCGTTGCTTTCCGAATTGCTCGCCCTCCCCAGCCAAAGCGAGCTTGAAACGGCCAACAAACGGCACAGGGAGTTGGCCTCACTGCTGCAAAGCGTTCTCAATGCCATTCCGTCTTCCGTGTTTTGGAAAGATGCCGAATCCCGCTATCTTGGCTGCAACAACAAACATGCCGCCCATGTCGGCCTTGCGTCGCCGGAGGAAATCGTCGGCAAAACGGATTATGATTTTTTCCCGCCGGCGTTTGCGGAAAAATACCGCGCCGATGATTTGAAAACCATGCAATCGGGTAAAAGCACCATCGGGTATGAGGAGCCGTATGTGGGGCCGGCCGGCGATGCCCGGTATGCCTCCACCAGCAAGGTGCCGCTGGTGGGCATTGGGAATGAGGTCATGGGAACCGTTGGCGCATACGATGACATCACGGACCGCAAAAAGGGCGAAAATGAATTGCGGGAAACCCAAGCGATATTATCCGCCCTCTTCAACGCAATCAGCTAGAGCGTGTTTATCATGGATACCGAGGGTGTGGTGCAGGCAATTAATAAAACCGGCGCGGCCCGTTTGGGTAAAGTGCCCGCCGACCTCATCGGCCAAAACGTATATTCCCTCATACCCGCCGAGGTGAGAACGCGCCGGATGGAATTGATAACCAAATGCATCATGACCGGCGAACCGGTTCGGTTTGAAGACCGGCGAGGCGCGATATGGTTCGATCAGGTTCTCTATCCGGTCAAAAACGAATCGGGAAACGTTTACATGATTGCGGTGTTTGCCATGGACATCACAGACCGTGTAAGCGCGGAAGAAACAATGAAACGCACGATGGCCGAGTTGGGGCGCGTGAACGCGGAAATGCGCGACTTTCTTTTCGTGTCATCGCACGACCTGCAGGAGCCATTGAGGAAAATAGGCGGTTACATAGGGCTGTTGAAGGAACACCTCGGGACGGCCGCCGATGACGCCACGCGCGATTACCTTGACCGTATGCTTAACGCCTCGCAACGTATGCATGGGCTAATAGTCGATTTGTTGGAACTGTCCCGGATCATCACCCGCGCGCGTCCGTTTGGCAAAGTTGATCTTGGCATGACAATGCGGCAGGTTATCGATGACCTGGAGATTCAGGTCAAGGAATGTGATGCGGCGATAGAGGTTGCCCTTGAAGGAACCATAGAGGCCGATGCCACCCAAATCCGCCAACTGTTCCAGAATCTTCTCGGGAACGCCTTGAAATTCAGGAAAAATGATGTACGGCCGGTGGTGCGTGTTTCATCGTCACCCAACGCCGTGCCATTGGACATCCTTGGCATTCATTACGGCATAAGCGAATTGGTTGTCATCCGGTTTGCCGATAATGGCATAGGCTTCCAGCCGAAATACGCGGAAAAAATCTTTGGCCTTTTTCAACGCTTGCACCGGCGTGACCAGTATGAGGGCACCGGCGTCGGATTGGCGATTTGTAAAAAAATAGCTGAACGCCATAAAGGATGCATTATCGCGGAAGGAAACCCCGGCGAGGGGACGGTATTTACAATCTCGTTGCCAATCCGGCAATTGTCCAAAGGTGAGTTCATGGGTGAATCGGACTAGGGGGACAAAGAAATGAAAAAGAAGCGGAATGTAGTAACTATCGTGATCGCGGATGATGATGCCGAAGACAGGGAAATGATACGAAAGGTGTTTGAAAAACGGCACCTGGGAAATCCGTTGGTGGAAGTGGAAGACGGGGAAGATTTGATGGATTACCTTCTGCGCCGCCATACATACGCGCATCTTCAATCGGAGCCGCTGCCGGGGCTTATTCTGCTGGACCTGAACATGCCGCGCATCGACGGGCGGGATGCCCTCAAGGAAATAAAATCCAATCCAAAACTGGGCGGTATCCCGGTGGTGATTTTGACAACCTCCAATTCGGAAGAGGATGTCCTCTGCTCATACAAGGCCGGCGCGAACGGATATATCGTAAAACCGATTACGTTTGAGGGCTTTGTCGACGCGCTCGGCGTCGTACAGCGGTATTGGATAGAAATAGTTGAGGCGCCGGTTGAGTAGCGAAATGGCCAATAACAAGGTGCGGGTGCTAATTATCGACGATGACCGGGAGGACTTTGAACTTGCGCGGAAGGTTTTCAATAGAATAGAACACACGCAATATGAAGTTGAATGGATACCGGACTATGACGCGGGGCTTGAGGCGTTGCGCGGCGTCACACATGATGTGTACTTCATCGATTACCGGCTTGGCGCGGACTCCGGGCTTGATCTCCTGCGGGATGGGGTTGCCGCGGGGTGTACGCGGCCGATGATAATGCTTACCGGCCTCGGTGATCACACCATCGATCTGCAGGCGATGGAAATAGGCGCCGCCGATTATCTGTCGAAAAACAGCCTCTCCCCGGAGGTGCTGGAACGTTCCGTCCGTTACGCGATTAACCATTGCCGCACCCTTGAACAACTGCGCCATGCAAAAGGAATTGCTGAGGACGCGACCCGTTTAAAGGATAAGTTTGTCGCGCTGGTTTCACACGACCTGAAAGGCCCTCTCTACGGACTGCATAGCCTGCTGCTGATGGCCGATAAGGAAGCAACCGTTTTAAAATCCGAGGCGATGGCCTCGTATGTCGCCATAGCGCGGGATTATACGCGCAAAATGATGGCGCTCGCCGAGGAATTGCTGAAAGTGGAACGCTTTAAGGCCGGACAGATCAAGCTGAATTCCGAGTTGGTCAATGTTCATGAATTGGTTGATGAAATCATCGCGCGGCTGCTTTCGGACGCCTCCCGGAAGCAGGTGGCGATTTCTTCCGAAATCCCGCAGAATATGGTCTTCATCGCGGACAGGGTTCTTCTAGGGGAAGTTTTTTACAACCTTATTTCAAACGCCATCAAGTTCAGCCGTCAAGACGGCCAAATTACCTGCCTCGCTCCGGAAGGAATGCCATCCACCATCGCGGTCGCGGATAACGGCGTCGGGATTCCGGAACAAATTATAAGCAAGCTTTTTTCTTATGAAATGAAAACATCCACCATTGGAACCGCGGGCGAGACGGGAACCGGTTTTGGCTTGCCATTATCGTATGAAATCATGAAAGCGCATGGTGGAGACCTGCGCGTTGAGTCTGAAACAGGCAGGGGGAGCACCTTCTATATTGCTTTACCACCGTTACAAAACGTCTCGAAAGAATAAATGAATTAAAAGTGGGCAGAGTACTCGAACGGTGAAAATATGGCTTTGTTAAACATGCGGCATTGCGGATGCGACCTAGAATCGACGCTTATCATCGAAAAACCCGCCGTGGTATACTGATCGTGGGAGAGGCTTTGGTTCCTTATGGTAAAGAAGTGGACTTCAAGGGAATTTCCGCTTCCCGTGGCGGCATGGGTTCGCTATCTGCTTGCGGTCGGTATGTTCGCCATCGCCTTGGCGGCCAGATTTATTATTCTGCCGCTTGAAGACGGCCTCGCTTTTCTCACGTTCTATCCGGCAGTGGCGTTCTCCGCCATATTATTTGGGACAGGACCGGGATTCCTGACGCTGCTGCTGAGCGCCATCACCGCCCCATATATATTCATTCAGCCATTTTATTCGTTCAAATTCCACTATCACCTGTTGGTATCGACGTCGTTTTTTTCTTTTTCGGGGATCGTCATCTGCCTGATTGTTGATCAGATGCGGCGCCGGGCAAAAGAGGTCAAAGAAGCCAACCTGCGGCTCAACATAGCAATGGAAGAATTGGAAATACGGCGGGACGAACTGGCCCGCCTGAACGACCGGCTCAAAGAACTGGATCGGGTAAAGACCGAGTTTTTTTCCAACGTTTCCCACGAATTCCGCACTCCATTGACCTTAATGTTGGGACCGCTGGAGGAGATTGTAAATAAGCCGGAAGGAGTTGATTCACCCGAAAGCCGCGCGGCCCTCAAGGTGGCGCAACGCAACGCTTACCGCCTCTTGAAACTGGTGAACACGCTGCTCGATTTCTCCCGCGTCGAGGCGGGCCGCGCCCGAGTGGCTTGGGAAGCGACCGACCTGGCGGCCTTTACCGCCGAACTGGCGAGCAACTTTCAATCCGCCTGCGAGCGCGCGGGGTTGAAACTTATTGTTGATTGCCCGCCGTTGCCGAAATGGGTGGAAGTCGACCGCGGGATGTGGGAAAAAATCGTCCTTAACCTCATCTCCAACGCCATAAAATTCACCCACGAGGGCCATATCAAAGTGAGCATCCGCGCGGTTAATGGCCATGCGGAGTTGACGGTCGGCGACACCGGCGTCGGAATTCCGGAAAAGGATTTGCCCCATCTCTTCGAACGGTTTTACCGCGTTGAGGG
>JAHFEK010000016.1:0-23633 GCA_023248495.1 Nitrospinales bacterium | reverse complement strand
CCGGAATCGGCCTTGCACTGGTAGATGAACTGATCCGGCTGCAAGGGGGCGACATCCGGGTTGAAAGTGAAATAGGGCGCGGCAGCAGCTTTTTCGTTCGCATTCCCCACAGTGTGCGCCATGCTTCCGGCACGGTTGCCGCCGGCGGAGAAGAGCGGGCGTTCACCGTATCGAATGTTAAGGCTGCCGTCGAAGAGGTTCTCCAGTGGCTGCCAAATGCCGGGATGCCGGTTGAAGCGGCGCACGCGGATCCAACATCACGGGGACACATCATTGTCGCCGAAGACAATGCGGATATGCGGTCATACATCTGCCGCCTTCTTACGGAGGCGGGATTCACGGTGAACGCATATCCGGATGGAAACGCGGCATTGACCGCCTGCCTTGCCAACCGGCCCGAACTGGTTCTTTCCGACGTAATGATGCCCGGCCTTGACGGTTTTGGGCTTCTGAAGCGGCTGCGCGCCGAAGCGCTTACGGCCACCTTGCCGGTCATCCTGCTTTCGGCGCGGGCGGGTGAGGAATCCCGCATCGACGGACTTTCGACCGGCGCGGATGACTATCTCATCAAGCCGTTTCATGCCCACGAACTGGTCGCCCGCGTTGACGGCACGATCCGGCTGGCCCGCGCCCGCCGGGAAGTGGAAGCTGAATTGCGGAAAGCGAAAGAGGATGCGGAAAACGCCACAAAATTAAAGGACAAATTCCTGTCCCTCGTTTCGCACGACCTGAAGGGGCCGCTGGGCGCGGTTCGAGGATTCCTCATGCTGATGCGGGATGATCTGGCCTTGCGGGAGCAACAAGAAATGGTGAAATTCATCGACATGTCCGTGGAATCCTCCGACCGGATGATTAAGATGATTTCCGAATTGTTGAGCGTGAGCCGCTTTAAGACCGGAAAGATCGTCCCACGGCTTAAACCGTTAAGCGTCCGGAAACTGGCGGAAACGGAACTCAAGCTCCTTGCCCCGCTCGCGGCGGGTAAAAATGTGCAATTGCTGAACGAAATACCCGAGGGACTGGAACTATGCGCGGATCCCGACCTGCTGGCCGAGGTGATTCAAAACCTCATTTCCAATGCCATTAAATTCTCAAAAAAAGGGGGAACCGTGAGGGTGATGAACTCCGGGCAAGGGGTCATCACTGTTGGGGACGATGGAATGGGCATTTCGCCGGAGAGGCGCGAAAAACTTTTCCGGTACGAGGAATTGACATCCACTTTTGGCACGGCGGGCGAACCCGGCACCGGGCTGGGCCTGCCGCTTTCGTACGATCTCGTAAAAGCGCACGGGGGAGAGTTGTCGGTCGAGAGTACGCTAGGGAAGGGAAGCAAGTTTTCGGTGCGGCTCCCCGTAGATGCCTGCCCTGACGGCGTATGCGAGGGATCGAAAGAAACCTGCCGCTTGCGTGGGCGGGCAAGTGAGAACTAGAGGTTGCCAAGTGGGTGAATGCCACTGGGGTCTATTCCAACTCCGTGCCTCTGTGTCTCTGTGGTGATAAAATATAGGTGCAAAGGGGCATGTGATGAAAAAAGATCGCCGGGCCGCAGGAGCCGGTTTAATTATGCGCTCTCCCTTTGCGCTTGCCGCGATCGTTGCCGCCGCCACACTGGCGGCCGAAGTGCTGGTAATGTTGATACTGCCGTCTCTTATTTCCGCGGACAGTGCATATAATAATATCGTCGACGGGCTGTTGCTTGTCATTATTTTGACCCCTGTTCTCTACTATATGGTATATTATCCGTTTATCCGCCAAATTCGCAAGATTCGTGAAAGCGAACAAAAATACAACGCCGTTACACAAACGGCCACCGATGCGATCATCTCCATCAACGGCGCGGGAGAGATCATCAATTGGAACAGGGCTGCCGAAAAGATGTTCGGTTATTCCGAAAATGAAGCATCGGGAAAACCCGTTGGGTTGGTGATACCGAAGCGTCACGAAGAAGCGCACCGTCAAGGATTGGCGCGGATTACGGCTGGCGGGCCTTACCATCTGGTCGGGAAAACCGTCACCATAGAAGGAGTGCGGAAAGATGGCGCCGAGTTCCCGTTGGAACTCTCGCTGTCGGCGTGGGAATCGGGCGGCAAGCCGTGTTTTACCGCCATCATCCGCGACATTTCAGAACGCAAACTCAAAGAGGACGAAATTAATGTCTCCAACGAAAACCTGAAAAGAGCACTGGATGAATTAAGTCGGTTTTTCAATCTTGTTCCCGACATGGTGTGTGTGGCGTCGACCGCCGGGTATTTTTTAAAGTTCAATTCCGCGTGGGAAAAGAGGCTTGGCTTCACCGAGCGGGAAATGCTCGCCTCTCCGTTCCTTGATTTTATCCATCCCGACGACCGGGAAGCGACAATGAAAGAGGTGGAACGGCAAGTAGCGGGCAAAGCCACCGTCGAATTCATCAACCGGTATCGCTGTAAAAGCGGCGGCTACCGATGGCTGGAATGGATGGCCACGCCATCCCCGGACAAGCAGCTGCTTTACGCCGCCGCTCGCGACATCACGGAACGTATAAAGACGGAAGAGGCGTTGCGGAAAAGCCGCGAGGACTTCCGGGATATCATGGAAAATTCTTCGGTGCCGATGGCGCTCACCGATGATGAACAACGCATCGCTTTCCTGAACGGGAAATTCATCGAGACATTCGGTTATACCCTCGCCGACATTCCCACCGTGGAAGAGTGGTGGCCGCGCGCCTATCCCGATCCCTCTTATCGCGAAAAAGTGCGGGCGGAGTGGAACCGGCAAGTGGGGGCGGTGATGCGCGAAGGCGTGGATTTCACCCCGATGGAAGCAGTGGTTGTTTGCAAGGACGGACGCCGGCGCACTATCACCTTCAATTTTTCTTTCATAGGCAACCGGGGATTGACGGTATTCCACGACATTTCCGGGCACAAGGCGATGGAGGACAGATTGAGGGTGAGCGAGCAAACGCTTTCAGAGGCCCAAGCTCTTGCGCACCTTGGCAGTTGGGAATTGGATCTTCAAACCGGCAAAACAAAATGGTCCGCCGAGTTGCGCCGAATGTACGGCATTCATCCCGAAGAGGCTGAACCGGCATTTGACAGGTTCATGGAATTGATTCATCCAGATGACAGAAAAACCGTGGAAGATGGTTTGAGCAAAACGAGATCGGGAACACCGCCGAAAAATGAGTTTGAGCTGCGGATAATCAGGCCGGATGGTCAAAGGAGGGATATCATCGGCAAACTGGAGGTCGTAACCGATAAAAACGGCAACCCGGTCAAAATAAAAGGTTTTAATCTCGATGTCACCGAACGAAAATTAATGGAAGCCGCGCTTCTGCGATCGAAGAAACTTGCTTCCATCGTCACCCTTTCCACCGGCGTGGGGCACGAAATCCTTAATCCCTTGAACATCATCGGCACCATCGCGCAGTTGCTGATGATGAAGGAACCGCAAGGGGAAATTCATGAAAAAATGCGGTCAATACGCGACCAGATACAGCGGGCCGTGAAAATTATCGGAAACCTCAACATGTTTGCGCGGCAAAATAGAATGGAAATGGAAGAAGTGAATCTTCACGCAATCTTCGATCAGGCGGCCAGCTTCATGGAGAGCGGACTGAAAGCGGGAAATATCGTAATTGAGCGCCATTTCGACTCCAGGCTCTCTTGCATCCAAGGCGATGCGCACGCGCTTGAGCAGGTGTTTGCGATCCTCATCTCTAACGTGGGCGACGCCGTGAGCTCCCGCGGTCACGGAACCATCACGGTTGCAACACGGCCGGTGGAGCATGGAATAGAATTCAAATTATGCGATGACGGTCCGGGCATCCCGGCGGAGATCATGGAAAAGGTCTTCGACCCTTTTTTCACCACGAAAGATCCGGGGAAAGGCACCGGCCTTGGACTATCCATGGCCCACCGCATTATCGAAGATCATGGCGGCACCATTTCGCTGGAAAGCGAAGCAGGAAAGGGAGCCTGCTGTCCAATGAAACAAAACTAGGCGCTTTACAAAACATTTCAGTCTTACATTATCAATAAGTTGCACATTTTCATTCTAATAAAGCACCTACTTTTACTTCATAAGCAAATGAATCAAAAGTAGGCGTTTCTCGGCAGAATGAATCAAAAGGGGGCACTTCTCGAACTGTGAAAAATATATAAAGTGAGCTGTTTTATGCTTTCATTCATCTTTCACGCACTCATCAGAAAAAGATACGATGATTGATTTGTGTCATATCTTTTCGCTTGGTACCAAAGTAATATCCCCGGTTGAATTTGGGATAACCAATTGTTTGTTTGAAGAATTTCCGTTTAATGTAATTTCCAAGGAGAATCAGGTGAATGCAACGGGAATATTCGGTGGTGTGAAATGAGCATCGATGGCGAGTCAGTGATGGATCTGTTAAACGCTAACATCCTCGACGCCATTCCGCTCGGGGTGGATATTGTGGATCGGGAACTTAACATCCTTTTCCAGAATAAGACGATGAAAGAATCCCTAGGCGGAAACTATACCGGAAATAAGTGCTATAAAGTTTACAAGGATCACCAAACCCAATGCGACAATTGCCCGATGGGTAAGGACAGAGGCACACATGGGGGGCATACAATTGATACGGACCATGCGTTGGGGGGCAGAAGTTTCAAGATTACCCATAATTTTGTTCGATTTCAAGGCAAGGATGCCGTGCTGGAGATATTTGAGGACATAACCGAATCCAAGCTTGCAAAACAACAGTTGAGCGACAGCAATGAAAAACTCAGGAAAACGTTAAGTGATATCGAGACCACTCTTGCGGCGGTCGTCGAAGTGAGGGATCCGTACACCTCCGGGCACCAAAGCCGTGTGGCCAACCTGGCCAAAGTCATTTCCATGGAAATGGGATTGGATTCGCAGGTTATTCAGGGCATATACGTGGCTGGCATGTTGCACGACTTGGGAAAAATCGCGGTGCCCGCGGAAATATTAAGCAAGCCGGGCCGTCTGCATGAAATCGAGCTCAGCCTCATAAAACTGCATCCTGTTACCGGTTACAAAATGCTGAGCCATATCGCGCTTGAATGGCCCGTCGCGGAAATAGTGCTTCAGCATCACGAAAGAATGGACGGCTCAGGTTATCCCGATGGCCTTAAGGTGGATGACATAAGAATGGAAGCCAGGATAATTGCCGTTGCGGACGTTGTTGAGGCCATTTCCAGCCACCGGCCTTATCGCCCCGCCCTCGGCATTGGCAAGGCGCTTGGGGAAATAGAAGCGAAAAAGGGAGTTTTCTACGACAGGAATGTGGTTGATGCCTGCGTTAAGGTGCTCTCCTCAAAAACGTTCATTTTCGAATTTTGAAACAGGCTCAGGCACGCTAGGATCGCGCAAAAAGAACATAATCAGGCCAACGAATAAATTGTATACCCTCTATTTCCGGGAGAAAGGAGTAAAATAAAGGCACAGAGCAAACACCATCTGCCTGGTGGGCTTGGGCTCAGGGGGACATTTTAGCCAGGTGGAAAGCTGCAACTTTTAGTGGGATTACAGCATATGGTTGACATGCTTATTCGAACTGCCCAAAAAATGAAGCCGTGCCAAATTATTGTCATTTCCATACTTGCGTCGGAAACCCTTACGGGATTCATTGTTTCGGTCATGGATTTTTTTCTAAACGGCGCCGTGACCCCAGACTTTTTGATTACCGGCGCGGTCGCGGCGCTCATAGTTTCTTTCATAATCGTCACGATCATCGTCATCGCGTTAAACCGGATCCGCGAAAATGAGGCCCGGTACCATCAGATATTTCAGCAGGCCACCGATTACATCCTTGTCTTGGAGCTTTCTCCCGAAGGCCATCCGATAATTTCCGACGCAAGCGATTCCGCTTTTGAAAAACACGGCTATTCCCGTGAGGAAATGAGAGGTAAACCAATTTCCTTTCTGGATTCTGAAGCATCCCGAAGCCAAGTTTCTGAAAGAATGCGGCTGCTTACGTTGAACAAACATGCCAACTTCGAAGCCGAACACGTCCGCAAAGACGGCGGTAAGTTTGTAGTCGAAGTAACCGCCAAAATGATAACCATAAACGGAAAATCCGTTATTTACACCATCGAACGGGATATAACGGAACGGAAGAAACTTGAGGAACACCAAATGGAGTTGGTTAAGCAGACGGTGGATGCCTTGGAAGACGCGCAAGCGGAAAGGAAAAATGCCGAAGAGGCCAACCGCCTGAAATCCGAATTCCTTGCGAATATGTCCCACGAACTTAACACGCCGCTAACATCCGTATTGGGATATTCCCGGCTGGCCAACGACCTTGACCGCGAGACGGCCGCAAACATGGCCAAGATAATCGAAATAATAGATCGATCTGACGATCCCAGGGCTGCTTTGCTGGCGGAAATAAAGTCGCTGGCATACATTGCGCGGGAAGCCGCGCATGAAACGGCGAAGTATGACGATATCGTTTTAGAGCAGGGAGAAGCGCTTTTCAACATGTTAAACGACCTTATGGATTTGAGCATGCTGGAGTCGGGCCAGATAAAAGTCGCGGAACATGTGGTGTCCACCTACACGCTGTTGGCCCATGTGGAAAAGATTCATGGGGAAACAGCAAAAGAAAAAGGGTTGTCGTTTTCTGTCAATATCAACGATTTCCGCCCGACGGATATTGTGTTTCTGGGTGACCAGAATAAATTGGAAAAGGCACTTAACAGTCTGGTTCAGAACGCCATAAAATATAGCGGCAAAGGGGAGATTCATGTGGCAGCTTCAATTGAAGACGGCAATATTGTTTTCCGCGTGAAGGATGAAGGGGTGGGAATTCAAGATCCGGAAAAGGAAAAAATATTTGAAACCTTCCGCCAACTGGACGGTTCTTCCACACGCCAACAGGGGGGCTTGGGCCTAGGGCTATCGCTCGCCAGAAAGCTGGTTCATGCCATGGGAGGCGATATAATCGTCCAATCAGAGGTTGGTAAAGGTTCGGAGTTTAGCATCAAACTTCCTTATCGCCCTGTGTTGCACGAATAGAACTGTCTTCAAGAGGATACGGTACGGTGATAACGCAGTAGGGGATAACAAATCAAATCCTTACGAAAAAGACAATCCGGAAGGTGATAGAATATAACCCTGTAGGGTTATCTCCAGAACATTTAATTTGGCATGCGTGGGAGGTAAAAAATGGAGAGGGCGGACCGCGTGGCAGCACCGCGTTCGCAATGGGTTCATCTTTTCGGGACGGCCTTCCTTTATTTTCTGGCCGGCAAATTCGCCTTACTCCTTGCCGTCCCGCCTGGCTATGCCTCTCCCATCTGGCCAGCCGCCGGTTTCGCTTTGGCCTGTATTTTATTGTTCGGCAACAGGGTATGGCCAGGAATAGTTATCGGCCATTTCCTAGTAAATGTCGGAACATCAATGGATGTTTCGACGGTCGATGCTTCCGTAAAATCCGTTCTGATTCCGGTGGGAATTGGTATTGGGGGTGCCGCCCAGGCGATGCTCGGCGCATATCTGATACGCCGTTTTGTGGGGTGGCCCAATCCTCTTATCAACGAGCGGGAGATTATCCGATTCTTTCTGCTTGGCGGCCCCGTAGCGTGCCTAGTCAGCTCAACAATCGGTGTGGGCATTCTTATCATTGCGGGAATAGTTACCCCTGAGAAAATCCCTTTCAATTGGTTCGTCTGGTGGTTTGGCGACACGCTTGGGGCACTCCTCGCTCCTTCGCTATTGCTGGTCTGGTTCGCGAAGCCGGAAGAGCTTTGGGCGCGGAGACGAAAGTTGTTGTTCCTCCCGCTCTTCGGAGCAATGGTTGCCGCAATAATACTGTATCTGAACATTACCCACACCGAACGAAGCCGCATTGATACCGAATTCAAGAATAGTTCCATCCTTTTATCGGACGCCGTAAAAACAAATCTCCATACAACGGTTGATGTCGGTGAGACCGTGGCGGATTTTATGCAACACTCCAAAGATGTGGGGCGTGAGGAATTCCGCTCTTTCGTAAACCCTTTGCTGGCGCGGTATCCGTATATCAAGGCAATATCGTGGGATCCCCGTGTGCTCGATGCCGACCGGCGGAAGCATGAAGATGCGGCGAAAAAAGACGGCTTTTCCCAATATGGGATCAGGGAGAAAACTGCGGACGGCAACTGGAAAAAGGCCCCTCTCCGCGCCGATTATGTTCCCGTTCATTATCTGGAACCATACACCGGCAATGAACAGGCTTTGGGCTATAACCTTGCATCGGATCCCAAGAGACAGGTAGCGCTCGGACGTGCCTCCGAGACGGGCAAGTCCGCCGTTTCGGAGAGGATTCAGCTGGTGCAAGATGTGAATGGGCCGCATGGGGTGTTGCTCCTGCACCCCGTCTTTGGATTGGGGGAGAACGGGAAAACCATCAAAGGGTTCATAACCGTGGTCATGTACGTTGGCGAAAATATGAAAGCGGCCTTGAAAGACGCCAATCTTGAAAATTTCAAGGTTACCTTGGAGGATCAATCGGCAAGCGAAGGGGAGCGGGTGCTGGCAAGGTTCAACGGAACATTGTGGACGGATACCGCGGAGACCGGCAAAATCGGCAAAGAAACGGATTCCGGGATTTCCTACCATGCTTCCTTCACGATGGCGGGCCGGACGTGGGCCATCCGAATATCGCCAACAGCAAAATACCTCAATGCGCATTATTCATGGCCTTCATGGACGTCGCTTGCCATCGGTATGTTGTTTTGCGGACTGCTCGCCATCTTCCTGCTGAGTGTAACGGGGAAATCGACCGTGTTGGAACGGAGGGTGGAGGAAGGTATCCGGGAGGTGAAGGATCTTTACAACTTGGCTCCCTGCGGTTACCACTCGCTGGACAGAAACGGGGTTTTCGTCCGGATAAACGACACCGAGCTCCAATGGCTTGGTTATACGCGTGAAGAGATCATCGGCAAAAAGAAGGCCACGGATTTGATGACGGAGGAGAGCCGGGAGATTTTCCGGCGCAATTTCCCGATATTTCTTGCCACCGGGGAGGTGCATGACCTCGAGTTCGAGTGGGTACGCAAGGACGGGAGCGTCTTTAATATCATTCTCAACGGCACGGCCATACGGAACGAAAAGGGGGAGATTGTTCAGACGCGATCCACTATTTTCGACATCACCGGACGCAAAAAAGCGGAAGAGGCATTGCAAAGTATTAATTGGTTGTTGAAGGAAGGATCGGGGGGAGACGATACCCTCTCCAATGGCAAAGAGTATGAGCCGGATTATGGTGATTTAACCGCATTGAACACGGATGGTGAAATCCTGAACTCGGTGGATAAAGATACTCTTTACAACATCGTTAATACTTACCTGGATTTGCTTGGGACTTCATCGGCTATTTACGAAAAAAACGGCGACTATGCGATTGGCCTGTTTTCTTCCAGTTGGTGCCGATTTATGGACAGCGCATCAAGAAAGCAATGCGCTGTTGATGATAACCGTAGCGCATTGGCACAGGGAAAGTGGCTTTGCCATGAATCTTGCTGGAGCGATGCATCCAAGGTCAGCATTAGGGACACCAAACCCGTTGATATTGAATGCCACGGTGGGATTCGCTTATACGCTGTACCCATTTATGCAGGCACAGAGGCTATTGGGAGTATTAACTTTGGGTATGGAAACCCTCCCACCGACCCGAAAGAACTTAATAAAATCGCTGAAAGATATTCCATTGATATCGCAGAAATCGCCAGACTCGCAAAGGAATATAAAGCACGGCCTCCCTTTCTGGTTGAACTGGCTAAAAGACGGCTACGGGATTCAGCAAACTTGATTGGGGTTTTAGTCGAGCGCAAACGGGCGGAGAAGGCGGTTAAAGAAAGCGAAGCGCGGTTTCGGCTTCTTGTAGAATCCTCCCCATTCTGCATCCATGAAATCGGATTGGACAGGTGTTTGCTTTCCATGAACAGGGCCGGGCTCGACATGCTTGGGCTGAAGGAAGAGAAGGATGTTACCGGCAAGGCGTATCTTGACTCCGTCAGCCAGCGGGACAAAGAGCGCGTCGGGGCGCTGCTCCAGCAGGCGCTTAAAGGGATGCCCAGCCAATTTGAATTTATTTCCGGGGGCGCGGCGTCACGTCAATTCAGTTCGTGTTTCGTGCCGCTTCGCAATGTTGCCGGTGGCGTTGAAAAACTGATGGGAATTACGGAAGACATTACCGAGCGCAGACGGGCGGAGGAATCGATTAAAGAAAGCGAAGCGCGCTACCGCCAGCTATCCGAGGCGAGTTTCGAGGGAATCGTGATAACGGTTGATGGCAAATTTGTCGACGCCAACGGCGCATTCGCTCGAATGTTTGGTTACACTCCAAACGAGATCATCGGCATGACCCCGCTTGACTTGGCATCTCCTGAATCGAGCGCCATCGTAATGGAGCATCTCAACAAGGGGATTGAGGGCCCGCCATACGAAGCCAATGGCGTTAAAAAGGACGGTTCGACGTTTCCAGTCGAACTCCAAGGGCGCAACATCCTCTACCAAGGCCAAAATGCGCGGATTACCGCGATCCGGGACATAAGCCAAAGGGTGAAGGCGGAACAGGCCATACGGGAAAGTGAGGAAAAATACCGTGAGCTGGTGGAAGGAACCAGCGACTGGGTTTGGGAACTGAACGAAAGTGGGGCATTTACCTATTCGAGCCCACAAGCTCTTGGGGTAACTGGTTATAGACCGGAAGAGTTTTTGGGGAAAACCCCGTTTGACTATATGCGGACGGAGGATGCGTTGCGTGTTGCGGAATTCTTTCGCGCCACGGTGGCCACTCAAAAACCTTTCAAATCTTACGAGAATTCAACACTTCATAAAGACGGACATGACGTTATTATCGAAACGAGCGGAGTCCCATATTATAACTTGGAAGGAAAATTCATGGGATACCGGGGGATTAACCGGGACATCACGGAACGCAAGAAGGTGCAGCAGGCGTTGCGCGACCACGAGAACCACCTGTTACAGGCACAGAGGGTGGGCGGTTTTGGGAGCTACATTTACGATATCAAAGCAAACCACTGGACAAGTTCGGAGATGCTTGACGAAATTTTTGGCATCGGGACGGATTTCGACCGGAGCGCTGCCGGATGGATCGGTTTTATACATCCCGATGACCGGGATGTCATGCAAAAGGCCCTTTTGGCATGCATCGAAGGAAAAAAGGATTTTGACCAGGAGTACCGAATCATCAGGCCTATCGATGGCAATGAACGCTGGCTCCATGGGCTTGGAAAAGCGGAATGCGGCGCTGATGGGCGCCCTTTACGGATTGTGGGAACCAACACGGATATCACGGCTCGCAAGCGGGCTGAGGGTGAAATGCTAAAGGCTAAAGAGGAAGCCGAAAAGGCGACTTTGCTGAAAGACAAATATGTCTCGCTGGTCTCGCATGACCTTAAAAATCCGCTTGGCACCATTATGGGTTTCCTCAAGATGATTCATCAGGATATGGAGGGGAAGGGGGATCAACGCACTATGCGTTTGACGGATGCCGCGCTGGAATCGGCCGGGCAGATGCAACGCCTCATCAACGAGGTATTAAGCATAAGCAGGATAAAGTCCGGCGCTATCCAGCCGAACCTGAAGTTCTTCGACGGTTTTATGCTCGGTGTGAAGACTGGCGCGTTATTGGGGCCGGAAGCCGCGAAAAAGGGGATTACGCTGGTGAACGCCATTCCGCAGGGAACGCGGCTTTATACCGACGAGCCTCTTTTGGGGGAGGTTGTCAATAACCTCATTTCCAACGCCATCAAGTTCAGCAAGCCCGGTGATACGATTACCATGTTCGTGCCGGATAACGAGGCGGCCACCATTGCCGTAAAAGACACCGGCGTCGGGATAAGAAGCGATCTCATTCCCAAACTCTTCAAATACGAGGAAAAAACGTCCACCCCCGGCACGGCGGGGGAGCAGGGGAGCGGCCTCGGCCTGCCACTCTCGCGCGACATCATGATGACTCTCGGTGGATCGCTTGACGTGGAATCTGAGCAAGGGACGGGAAGTACGTTCTATGCCCGCCTCCCCCGCGTCAGGCCAAAAATACTCATTGTGGATGACGACAGGAACGATAGGATGCTACTTGGCGGGTATCTTTCCGGTCTCGATGTAACGGTGCTTGAAGCGGAAGACGGCAGGGATGCGTTGAGGGTTATAGGGGAGAGCACCCCGCATTTGTTGGTGGTGGATATCGTTATGCCCAACATGGACGGTTTTGAGTTGCTCGAGGAAGTCAGGAAGAATCCCGCCACATCATTCACGCCATTCATTATGATCGCCATCCAGAAAAATATGGAGGTGAACGATAAATCCCTCCGGCTGGGCGCGAACGACTTCATCAACAAACCGATTTCCATGGAAGAATTTATTCCACGGGTTCGGAGGTTTATAGGATAGAATGCGGCCCTTTATTTTCAACGGCGCTGAGCTGATAAGAAACGAAAGGGTGTGGAGTTTTGAATATGGGCAATCAGGTTGAATTGAGGATTGAAAAGGAACGGTTGCGACTTGCCTATGGCAACCTCCGAAACGCATTTATCACCATTCCTTTGGCCGTCCTTGTTGTTGTGCTTGTTGAATTGACGGAGGCCGACCATCTGACGCGGTTGATTTCCTGGGCAGCGATAATTCTTGCCTCAATTCTTCCGAGATATTATTTCTACAGGGAATTCAAAATAGCAGAGGAGGCCGAGCCGGATTACGGGTTGTGGGAAAAAAGGTATTGGATGGGGATTGTCCTTGGCGGGATAACGTGGGCAGTAACCCCCCTTATTCTTTTCCCCGGCAACTCGGTCGAACACAGGCTTTTTATCACGCTGATAATCGGCGGGATGGCCACAGGCTCCTCATTCGTCTATGCGCCAATGTTGCGTCCAGCGCAATACTTTATGGCCATTTCACTGATCCCGCTCGTTTTCGCCTATATCCTTATCGGTGACGGGATATCGTATGGCGCGGCTTTTATGACATTTATTATTTACCTGATGCTTATGATTTCCCTGAAAAACAACAATCGCCTTATTCATGAATCCATACGGCTTGGCCTTGAGAATATTGATCTGGTAACCGGCCTTACCGCCGCAAAAGAAAAATCGGATGCCGTCGCCGTTTTGCTTCGCGAAGAAATCAAGGAACGCGAAGCGGCTGAAGAGCGGCTATCACGGGCGCAGAAAATCGCGCACTTCGGCAGTTGGAACTGGGATATAAACTGTAACAGGTTTTCAATGTCGCAAGAAACCTGCCACATTCTCGGATTGGCGTATGCCGACTGCCAGATGACTTATGAAAACCTGATTCGCGCGGTGCCGCCACTGGAAGCGGCGGCCGTAAAAAAGGCGGTGTATGAAGCGCTATTCGAATTTAAGCCGTTGAATATAGAACATACCGTTGTACTTGATGATGGCACTATCAGGTTCGTCCACCAATTGGCGAATGTTATTCGCGATGAAAAGGGTGAACCGTTGGAAATCGAGGGGACAATACAGGACATAACGGAGCGTAAGAAAGCGGAAAGGGGACTGCGCGACAGTGAGGAGCGGTTCCGTTCGCTCATTAGTTCCATGCAAGATGCGGTCTTTGTGCTCGATAAACAACAGCGATTTACCAATGTGTTTGGGAGATGGCTTGAACGGGAAAGTATTGCACCGGAGCAATTTATCGGAAAGACATACCGGGAGATGTTTGGCAAGGAAGTCGGAGAAATTCACCAAATGGCCAGTGAAAAAGCCATAGCTGGTGAACCCTTCACCTTTCAATGGTCTTTAGAATTTCAGGACAATCGGGATTTTTACCAAACATCCCTTTCCCCCCTGGTCAACTCACAGGGAAATATCATCGGCGTGGTGGGGGTTAACCGGGACATAACCGGCCTCAAGGAAAAGGAGGAGGAGCTTCAAGCCGCCAAGCAAAAGGCCGAGGATGCGACCAAAACCAAAGACAAGTTCATTTCCATAGTGGCGCACGATATACGGGGGCCGTTTGGGACGGTGCTTGAACTGCTGAAGTTCATCCAGAGGGATACTGTCAATCCGCTCCATCAACAGCATAAAACGGTGATCGACAGGGTGGTTGCAAGCGGCAGGGACATGATGGAGATGTTCGAGGAACTGCTGAATATCGGCAGGTTGCAGACCGGTTCCCTGACAATCAGTTTGCAGTTTATAGATGCGCACTCCGTGGTGGAATCGGCGATTGAAAAAGTAAAACCGATCGCCGAAGGGAAGGGAGTGACAATTATAAATGATATTCCTTCGAAAACCCGGATGTATGCCGATATCAGCCTTTCGGGAACCGTATTCCAGAACCTGATTTCCAATGCTATTAAATTCAGTAAACAAGGACAGGAAATTCGGATGTTTTTGCCTGAAGGCCGGCCGGGTGTTATCGCCATAAAAGATAACGGAACCGGCATCAACCCGAAAATTCTTCCGGATCTCTTCAAGCCCGATATCAAAACCTCCACGGTGGGAACCGGCGGGGAGCGGGGAACCGGTTTTGGCCTGCCGTTTTGTCAGGAAATAATGAAGGCCCACAAGGGCAAAATCAGCGTGGAATCCACTATTGGAGAGGGGAGCGTTTTTTATGCCGAGTTCCAGCCCATCCGGCCTCGCGTTTTAATTGTGGATGATGAGGAAAATGTAAGGGAACTTATGATGCGATGTTTAAATCCCCTGGATGTCTCCATCGTGGAAGCTAATAATGGAGAAAGCGCCTTGCGGCTAATTAAGGAGAATACCCCACATCTCGTGATTGCGGATATCAATATGCCAGAAATGGGCGGTTTTGAACTTCTGGAAAATGTCCGAAAAGATAAAAACATTGGTGCAATCCCTTTAATAATGATTACGGGTGACCAAATTGCGGGGGCTAATGAGAAGGTGTTTCAACTCGGAGCAAACGATTTCATACGAAAACCCTTCTCCATGGAGGAAATCATTCCACGGGTGAAAAGATTTATAGGATAAACAGCAGAGGCAGAAAAAGCGGGATAAGATAGGGGGCATAGAGAGTTAAGTTCGTCGAACTGAGCTTCTTGCCTTAAAGCGGGGTTTCAAAGAAGGTATTTGCATATGAAGGTTCTGGTGTCCACCCATTATGCCGAGATCGCGGCGCGATTTTCGGAATGTATGGGAAACCTCCCCCCCGCCAATCCGCCGCACGAAGTGGTCGGCACCGCTCCCTCCGAGGGGAATGTCGCCGCCGTTCTTGCCGGCCATCCCAGGGGGAAGGGGTACGATCTTGTAATCGCTGAAGACCAGATCGATTCCCTGCAAGATGATATTTGCTGGTCGCGCATTCTGCTGGAGCGGGAACTTGAACCCGCCATCCCCTTCGTTCTGTTCGCCGACAGATTCGACGAGAAACTAAAAATGGAAGGAGTTCTTCCCGAAGGTGTCGTCCTGCTGGAGCCCCCCTTTACGTTCGAGCATCTGACAAAATCGATGGAGCATAAGTTCGCCGCCGCCATCGCCCGGGAAGAGGCGGGCCGCTCCGCCGCGATAGAGTGGCTCATGCGCGTTGGAGCCACCAGCGATATTTCCACTGCGGTGGATGACCTTTACATGAGTTCGGCGCGGCGGCTGGAGAAATATCTCAAATATGCCCCGTGGTCGCCGCTGCCCCATATCGCCATGGGCAAGGTATATGCCGGGTGCAACAGGCACGAACGCGCAATTCCCCACTTGAAAGCCGCCATTGCGCTGGATTTCGGCCGGCAGGAGGCGCACCGGCTGCTTGCGCTCTGCTACCGGCGCACCGGACAGGCATTCGACGAGTTGGCGGAGCTTAAGGAGATGCTGAAGGCCGATCCCGCCTCGTGCGACCTGTTGCTGCGTATCGGGGAGGCGGCATTGCGCGACGGGGATTATGAATCGGCGGCGGCGCATTTCAAAGAGGCGATCGGGAATTTCATTCCGCCGGGAATACCGCGCCGGAAAGCAAAAATGCACGTCGGTCTCGGCAAAGCGCATTATATGGAGGGGGAAGATACCGGCGTTCAGACAAAGTTTGGAATGGCGAAGACCGAGTTCCACATAGCCATGGATACCGACCCCACGCTTGTGGCGGCATACAACAATCTGGTCTTGGCGTACCGCAAGCTGGGGATGTTCGCCGAGGCGAAGAAAGCGATGGAGCAGGCTCTGCACATCACGCCGACCGAGGCCGAAGACTGGGCCGGGATGTTTGAGATATACCTTGCCAACGGCGATATGGGAAAGGCGCGGTATGCCCTCCAACGGGCGGTCAAGATCGATCCGGAAAACCAGCGGATCCTCTGCATGGCGGGGGAAACATACATCCGGCAGGGGATGTTCCGGGAAGCGATAGGCCAGTTCGAGGCCGCCCTTGAGGCAAACCCTTCGGACATCCGCCTCTACAACTATTTGGGGATATGCCATCGGCGGCTCATGGAGATAGACGCGGCGGTCAATTACTACCTCACCGCCCTGAAGATAGACCCGAATGACCAGAACATCCATTACAACCTCGGCAAGGCTTATCTCCAGAACAACGAACGGGAAAAGGCCGCGGCCTGTTTCAAGAAGGCGCTTGTCATCGACCCCGCCTTCAAGGAGGCCAAAAAAGCCGCCGAGCTGGCCGAGCGCCAGAGCGCTACAGGCGAACACCGAAACAAAGTCCGGTAAGGGGGCGTCATGAATGACGAAAGCGTGAAAAAAGGGGACGGGGCCAAAAAGGAGGGGCGGAACGGATGTTCCCCCGCCCCGGGATTGGTTGGAACCAAAAACGCCGTTCCGCGTCCCGCGTTCATGGTGGCGATTGTCATCGGCTCCCTGTACCTGGTGGAAGTGGTCATCATGAATTTCTTCCACGAATTCGCCGAAACCGCGCACGGCACGATGGATGCCTTGATCCTCACCGCCGTCCTGCTGCCATTGCTCTACTTTTTCATTTACCGTCCTTTTTCACGGAGCGTAAAAGATTTGAAGGCGCTCTCCGGCACCCTTGAACGGCAAGTGCGGGAGAGAACCGTTCAACTGGAATTTTCGGAAGCGTTGCATCGCGCGGTCATAGCGTCGTCGGCGGACGCCATCATCCAGATAAACGTTGACGGCGTCATCCTCATGGCCAACCCCGCCGCGTATTGGATGCTCGGCTACGGCAAGACCGAGCTTGAGAACAAGCATATCTCCCTGCTGTTGCCGGGCGGTTATGAACGGGTGCTGGTGGAGGGGTTCGCGGCATCGCTGGACGGGTGGGACGGCCACCGTGCCGCGCCGGTGGCCGAAGCGGTGGCGGTCACAAAATCCGGCAAGAAGCTGACGGTTGAATGCACTTCCTCCGAGTGTTTGGTGAATTCCGAAATATCGTTCGTCATCGACATGCGCGACGTGTCGGAACGCAGGAAGGCGGAAAAGGAACTGACATCCATCATGGAAGCGCAGCCGGACATACTCTATGTCATCAATCCGCAAGGTGCGCTCATCAAATGGAACTCGGCCCTTCAGGAATTATGTGGCCTCACGCGCGATCAGATGACGGGAAGGCTTGCGGCCGATTTCGTCTGCGAAGAAGACAGGCCGGTGGTATATGAAGGCATCAAGGAGGTGTTCGAAAAAGGTTCCGCTTCCATCGAGGCGCGTTTCATACGGCATGATGGCACGCTGGTTCCGCATCTCTGCAACGGCGCGGTGTGGAAAAATCTGGACGGGGAACCCATCGGCTTCATAGGGGTCGGCAAAGACATTTCGGAGCGCAAAAAGGCTGAGGAAGCCCTGCGCGAAAGCGAAGCGCGTTTCCGCCTGCTTTCCGACTTGAGTTTTGAGGGAATCTCGATATCGGTAAAAGGCAAAATTGTTGACGCCAACACAACCTTGGCGCAGATGGCCGGATACACGCTGGATGAGATCATCGGGAAAAACGTTTTCGATATTACCACCCCGGAATCACACGCCGTTATAATGGAGCATATCAACAAGGGGATTGAGAGCCCGCCATACGAAGTCACCGG
The DNA here is from genome assembly GCA_023248495.1 of Nitrospinales bacterium. Lineage (GTDB taxonomy): Bacteria > Nitrospinota_A > UBA7883 > JACRGQ01 > JACRGQ01 > JACRGQ01. The sequence continues at coordinate 5,680 of JAHFEK010000016.1, read as the reverse complement.
CATCAGAAAGGATGGCTCGCTGTTTCGGGCCGAAGTAAAAGGGCACAACATCCTGTATCGCGGCCAAATGGCCCGGGGTACCGCGATCCGTGACATCACCGAACGGGTGAAGACGGAGCAGGCCCTGCGGGAGTCCGAAGGGCGCTACCGCCAGTTCTCGGAAGCGAGCTTTGAAGGGATCGTCATCAATATCGACGGGAAGGTTGTCGACTGCAACAGTGCTTTCGCCCGGATGTTCGGTTATGAACCAAATGAGATCATCGGCACAATCCCGGTTGACCTCTCCCCGCCGGAATCGCAGGCCATCATCATGGATCACATCAGGCGTGGGAGCGAGGAAGTATACGATGTGATGGGGCGAAAAAAGGACGGCACGCTGTTCCCCATAGAGATGCAGGGCCGCGCCATCCTTTACCACGGCCAAAAAGCCCGCTTTACCGCCATGCGCGACATAAGCGAACGCAAGAAGAGGGATGAAGAACTGGAACTTTTCCGTCTCATTGTCGAAAAGAGCGGAGACCCCATCTTCATGATTGACGATGATGATGGGTGCCGGATGATGTACGTCAATGAAGCCGCGATCAAACACTATGGCGCAACCCGTGAAGAGATAATGACATGGCGTATTCCGGATTGGGATCCCAACTTCAGTTACGAGATGCTTCCGCAGCATGTGGAGGATATCAAAAAACTCAAAAATCTGACCATCGAATCACGTCATCGTGTAAAGGGCGGCTCAATAGTGCCGGTGGAAATAACCTTGAACTATTTATTCTACAGGGGAAGAATCTGCCATTTTGGCTATTTCAGGAACATCTCCGAGCGCAAAGCGGCCGAACAGGCCATACGGGAAAGCGAGGGGCGTTACCATCAGCTTTCCGAGGCAAGCTTTGAGGGAATCGTCATAGCGGTTGACGGCAAGATTGTGGACGCCAACAACGTTTTTGCGGGGATGTTTGGTTACACGCCGGATGAAATCATCGGCAAAACCCCGCTCGACCTTCTTCCGCCGGAATCGTATGCCATCGCGGCGGATCATATCGGGCGCGAAAGCGAGGAGCCGTATGAGACGGTGGGGCGTAAAAAGAATGGCACGTTGTTCCCCATAGAGGTGCGGGGGCGCGGGACTTTCTTTCATGGTCAAAAAGCGCGGGTTACCGCGATCCGCGACATCACCGGGCGGAAAGAGGCCGAAAAAGCCATCCAAATGATGTCGCTTTTCCCAAAATTCAACCCCGGCCCCATCCTCCGGTGCGATGCCGACGGCGTCATACAGATGGCAAATCCCGCCGCGTTGGCGGTGTTCGGGTCAAAGGATCTGTCAGGCGTGAAGGTACAGACCATTCTTTCCGACCTTGGCATGATCGATTTAAGAAGTATCATCCGCGATGATTCATTGGTTTATTTCACCACTGTTGTTAATGAGGGGTACTTTCAGTTTGCTATCAAGGGTGTGGCTGAATTGGGGGGGCTGAACATTTACGGGGGCGACATCACCGCCATAAAAAAGGCGGAGGATAACCTGCGCGCCAGCGAACAAAGGTTCCGCGCCGTGGCCCAATCGGCCTCCGACGCCATCATATCCATCAACGGCGCGGAGGAGATCATTCACTGGAACAAGGGAGCCGAAAAGATGTTCGGCCACGCCGAAAGCGAGGCGTTGGGCAAACCGGTGGGATTGCTGATACCGAGGCGTTACGCTGAAGCGCACCGGCAGGGCTTGGCGCGGGCGGCGGCCGGCGGGCCTTTCCGGCTGATCGGGAAAACTGTTGCTTTGGAAGGACTGCGGAAAGACGGCGCCGAATTTCCGTTGGAACTCTCCCTCGCCGCGTGGGACGAGGGGGGAGAAACATACTTTAGCGCCATCATCCGCGACATTACTGAGCGCAAAGCGGCGGAGGAGAAGCTGAAAACGGCGAAAGAGGCGGCCGAAGAAGCCAACAAGCTGAAGGACAAGTTCTTGTCACTGGTATCCCACGACCTGAAAACCCCGCTGGCGTCGATGATCGGATTTCTTAAATTGGTGCGCCATGATTACGCCGAACCGTTAAACGATGGCGCAAAAATGATATTGGACAGGGCGGTGGATTCCGGGGAAGCCATGGTCCACCTCATCGACGATCTGTTGACAATAAGCCGGTTTAGTACCGGCCAACTGAAACTGAACAGGCAATTTTTCGATGCGGAATATTTGGGCGTGATTATGGCCGGCAACTATTCCCACATGGCGCGGCAAAAGGGGATAGAAATAGAAAGCCTGATACCTTCATACAGCCGCATTTATGCCGATAAGACCTTGCTGGCCGAGGCGCTCGGGAATCTCGTCACGAACGCGATAAAGTTCTGCAAGAGCGGCGACCACATCGCCATCTCTCTCGCCGGAGGGGACGCGCCGGCAATCTGTGTGCGGGATACCGGGCCGGGTATTCAACCTAAGTTGCTGAATGATCTTTTCCGGTTTGATAAGAAGACTTCCACAATTGGAACCGCCGGTGAAACCGGTACCGGTTTCGGCCTTCCGCTGGTGAAAAATATCATGGAACTTCACGGGGGGAATTTGGAGCTGAACAGCGAACCCGGCAAAGGATGCCTGTTTTGCCTTAAACTGCCATATGTCCGGCCCAAAATCCTTCTCGTGGATGACGATAAGAATTCCCGGCTTCTTCAAATGCTGCAACTGATGGAGATGAAGGCCGACATTATCGAAGCGGAGAATGGGGAGGATGCGCTGAATACGATGGCAAGCATCCGGCCTGATTTGGTTATCACCGATATTCAAATGCCCGTCATGGATGGCCTTGAACTGTTAAAACGGATCAAAAGTGCGCCCGAAACCAGGGATATACCGGTGATTGTGCAGAGCGGCGAATTCGGCATGGAAATACGGGACACCATTTTCAAATTTGGCGGGGATGATTTCGTGACCAAAAACAAGACCGACAAGGTTGACTTCTTCCCGCGGGTGAGAAGGTTCATCGGATAGGCAACAATTTACGGGAGATTGCAAAGGTGACGTTATGAAAGTAGCTCCAAAGCCTGAAAATGAAAAAGAGCGCATCATCGCACTGCGGCGGTACGACGTACTCGATACCGGGTTTGAAACCACATTCGACGGGATAACCAAGCTCGCCTGTTACACCTGCAAAACCCCCATTTCCGCCATCAGCCTCGTGGACGAGAACCGCCAGTGGTTCAAGGCCATTACGGGGCTTGGCGCAAGGGAGACCCCGCGCGACGTGGCGTTTTGCGCCCACGCCATTTTGCAGGGGGAGCCGTTTATCATTTGCGACGCGGCGAAAGACGAAAGGTTTTTCGACAACCCGCTTGTTGCCTCGTTTCCCGACATCAGGTTTTACGCGGGCATCCCTTTGGTAACTTCCGACGGATACCGCCTTGGGACGCTCTGCGTCATAGACACAGTGCCGCGTGTACTGGAGACGGGGCAGGTTGACGCCCTCAAAACGCTGGCCACCCAGACAATGATTCAATTGGAAATGCGCCTCTCGGTGAAGGCCCTGAAACTATCGGAGCTCGTATACCAGACCACCAGCGACGGTATGACGGTTACGGACGAAAACAACGGCATTATCGCCATAAACCCGGCCTTCTCCAGGATAACCGGCTACACTATTGACGACGTCGCCGGGAAAAATCCGAATATCCTCAACTCCGGACGTCAGGGCAAAATGTTCTATAAGGCGATGTGGGATCGAATCATAAACACCGGCCATTGGGACGGCGAAATTTGGAACCGGAAGAAGAACGGGGTCGAATACGTCGAGTGGCTCACTATAAACGCAATTTATAACGACGCCGGGAAGATAAACGGGTATGTCGGGCTTTTTTCCGACCTCACCGGAAAGAAAATCACCGAACAGGAGCTGATCGCCGCCAAAGAGAACGCGGAGGAAGCCATGAAGCTAAAGGACAAGTTCGTTTCACTTGTAAGCCACGACCTGAAAAACCCGCTTTCCAGCATACAAGGGTTTTTAAAATTGCTGATCGAGGGGCATGAGAACCTCGGCGGCGAAAAGGCCAAGGAGATGATAGCCGCAGCGCTGGAGTCCAGCCAGAACATGCAACAACTGGTCAACGACCTGTTGCAAATAGGCAGGTTTAAGGCCGGGCGGTTGCACCCGGCCTCTGGTCTTGTCAGCCCCCATTTTATAGCCACCAAAGCTATTTTGGCTCATTCTCCTTTCGCGGATGACAAAGGCATAAAGATAATCAACGACATCCCCTTGGCCGAGGAGTTTTACGCCGACGAGGGACTGTTGTTGGCGGTTTTCAAGAACCTGCTGTCAAACGCCATAAAATTCAGCCATAACGGTGGAACGGTCAGGTTCTACCTCTCCGACAAGACAACCGTCGCGATAGCGGACTCCGGGACGGGCATCCACCCATCCGTTCTGCCCAATATTTTTGCTTACGAGGTAAAAACCAGTACTCTCGGCACCGAGGGCGAGGCCGGAACAGGTTTCGGGTTGCCGCTTTGCATGGATATTATGCGGGCTCACGGAGGCGATCTGCGGGTGGAATCGGAAGCGGGTAAAGGGGCGACTTTTTATGTGGTTTTGCCGAAGCCTCCAGAAAGAAGGGGCTGATCCCGCTTGATATGTTACAATGCAGTTATAATTGGGAGGATAGGGTGTGAGTGTGCTCTTTGGGCGATTTTGGCATGATAACTGCTCCTTTCCTTTCCTTTCCTTTCCTTTCCTTTCCTTTCCTTTCGATTCATCTAACCAACCTCTCCACCGTTACTTTGCACATTCCAAAATAGCGGAAAGTTATTTCGGGGGTTCCATATGGATATTATGAGCGCCATCTCCCACGAAGAATTTATGCCGCATGGCTACTGTCTGCTCTGGCAGCCGGGCCTGTTGTGGTCGAGCGCGGTATTTGATATTTTAATCACGCTCTCCTACTATTCAATCCCCTTGGCCCTTGTGTATTTTGTTAGAAAGCGGACGGATTTCGAGTACCGGTGGATTCTTACTTTGTTTGCGGCGTTCATTGTATTGTGCGGAACAACCCACCTGCTTGGCGCGATACTTTTATGGAAACCGTTATATTACCTTGACGTGGCTGTCAAAGCCGCCACCGCGCTGGTTTCGGTATTCACCGCCGTTGTTATGTGGCCGCTCATCCCCAAGCTGCTTGCCTTGCCAAGCCATAAGCAGCTTGAGTTGGCAAATGCCGGTTTAAAAGAGAGTGAGCGGCGGTACCGGCTTTTGGTGGGCGTTTCGCCGTATTGTATCCATGAAATCGGCTTGGACGGCCTCATGCTTTCCATGAACGGCGCGGGGGTTGCCATGCTCGGCCTGAAGGAGGAGAAAGAGGCTATCGGCGCAGCTTACCTTGACGCCGTAAGCGGAAATGACAAGGAGCGCATAGGCGCTCTCATGCAGAATGCTTTTAAGGGCGCCACAAGCCATTTCGAATTTGATTCCACGGGGAAAGCGCCTCGGCGCTTCAAGTCGTGCTTTGTGCCTATCCGCGATGCCGACGGCAACGTATTAAAGCTCATGGGGATAACGGAAGACATCACCGCGCGGAAAGAGGCGGAAGAAAAGCTGTTCGAAAGCGAGAATAAATACCGCAGCCTATTTCAAGAGATGGTAAGCGGCTTTGCTTTGAACGAGGTTGTTTTCGATGAACAGGGTGAACCCGTGGATTACAT
>JAHFEK010000055.1:8730-15066 GCA_023248495.1 Nitrospinales bacterium | reverse complement strand
AGTGAAGAGGACATGATGTTGGACAAACCGCTGAAGGGAAGAAACAAAGCCCTGTGGGAAAAACTAAGCAAACACTTTCGCGCGATAACGCCAAAACTAAAATACATCTATGCCGAGGGCGAACAGAAAGATATCGAAGCGTTGGAATACTTCGTTAACGCGATCCACGGCAAATAAGCCGCCCCCACCGCCAATCACCGCGGGAAATTATGGTATCATGGTCAACCAATTAAGGCTATCAGGTACCCAAAAGCATGAAAACAAGCATACCGGCGCTTCTATTAATGGTTTTATCCACGGCGCTTCTTTCTTTCCATCCAGCCGAGGCAAAATCCAAGCGAACCATGACAAAAGCCGTAACGGGAAATGCCGCTTTTCAACCCGCGCAGGAATGCTCGAAATGCCATTCCGATATTTTCCGCAATTGGAAACAAAGCCTGCATGCCGCCGCATATGACAACCCGGTCTTTTTAACCGCGTACTGGAAAGCATGGCTCGAAGAGGGAGCGGAGGCGGCGCGTTCGTGCCTCCCATGCCACGCGCCCGCCTCGGCCGTCACTGGCGATTACGCCGTGGCACAGGCTATCACCCATGAAGGGGTCACTTGCATCTCTTGTCACGAGTCCGCTGATTCGCGGACCGCGCCGAATAAACGCCCGGACTTCTTGCGCGGCGACGCGAAGCGGCCAATTGTCCCGCCTCAACAAACCGGCGCCCCCGGTGGAGCAGGCCACGACGGATATTTTGCCAGAACGCGTCCTTGCGCCGATTGCCATGATTTTGAAAACCGCCGCAAGGTTCGCGTCGCGACGACCTTCAGCGAATGGAATGCGTCTCCGGCGGCGGCAAACGGCGAATCCTGCCAAAAATGCCATATGCCGTTCGTAGCCGGACGCACCGCCAACAAGGGCGGCCATGAAGAGATGCACGGCCACTCGTTTGCCGCCAATCTGGAGACCATACATGGCGCGGTTACAGCGGAAATAACCGGTGTTGCGGTTGGCAACGGCGTCACCGCATCCATCACTCTTCGCAACATCAAAGCGGGACACTACGTACCGACGGGCAGCACGGCCCGTACGCTAATTCTTGAAGTCCGGTTGATTAATGCGGCGGGCGATGTATTGGAAACCCAAAAGCGGATATACCGAAAATCCCTGGCCGACAAGGACGGTAACGAGATTTTGTCCTATGGTGACGCGGTTCTCCACGCGGCATCGGTGACCGCTGACAACCGGCTGGCGCCGGGAGAAACGCGCGTCGAGACGATTGTGTTCACGACCACGCCGTCTGAGAATGCAACAGTGGCGGCTGAACTCTATCTGCTCACCACCCCCAATGTGGCCCAGCGCATCGAAATGAAAATACCGCTATCCGCCGCGGGGGGAAATTAAATCAGGCCGACAAGTTCGAGCGGGTTGATTTTGTAATTCTGGGCGCTTTCCGGGCCTGCGATACGCTGGGACACGTTTTCAGGCGCCGCCAAATCGATGTCACGCGGCTGCAAGTAACATTCTTTTTTCTTATCATAAAACAGGGTCACCACCGGCATCAACAGGTTTGTCATACCCGGCTCCTTCACCACCCCAACAAGGCCGCTTTCAAGGCGCACCACCGTTCCCACGGGATAAATACCCACCACCTTAATGAACAACTCCACCATTTTCGGATCGAAATGATATTTGCCCCATTCGAAAATCTTGCGCAGCGCCTCGGAGGTGCTGAGGCCCTTGTGATAACAACGATCGGAAGTAATCGCATCGTATACATCGACGATAGCCGCCATGCGCCCCAGCTCCGAGATAGCCTCACCCTTGAGTTTATCCGGATAACCAGAGCCATCGTACCGCTCATGATGCTGCGCGGCCACGGCCACCGACTCTTCCGTTATGCCCGGTGTTTGCAGCATGATAATGCGGCTCTGCACCACATGATCTTTCATCTGGGCAAACTCTTCCTCGGTCAGGCGGTCATTCTTCGTCAAAATTTCCTGCGGGACAACCATCTTTCCCACGTCGTGCAGCAACGCCCCCACCCCCGCGCGGTTTATGACCGTACGCGGCATGCCGAGTCCTTTTGTAAAAGCTACCATCAACACACAAACATTGACGGAGTGGAAAAAAGTATATTCGTCCTTGGATTTGATCCGGCTCAGACTTGAAAGCGCCCCCTTGTTGCGAAAGATGGAATCAACCATCTGCTCCACCACACCGTTAACCGCCTCCAATTCCACCTGCTTCCCCATCCGGACGTCGTGCATAACATTGGTAACGATTTTTTTTGCGGCGGTATGCGCCTTTTTGGCGGCGTGAAGCTCTTCCCGCATCGGTAAAGAGACTTCCTCTGTGACATTTTCCGATATTTTTGTAATGACCTTGTCTATTTCGCGCCGGACATGTGTCGCCGATTCACCGCCCGCGATATCGCTCCCCTTGGTGGTATCAATGTATAGCTCGTTAAGGCCTGCTTTTCGCACTTTAGCGACCATTTGGTCGTCTTTAATAAGCAATTGGGAGGCAAAAAAGGGATTTTCAACCCATTCGCAGTTGAAATCGTGAACGAACATGCCGGGACGCAGCACGGAAGTCTGAATTTTTTTTATCATACACGGTTACTCTTGTTTATCGCTTGTTTACCATTTGAATGGTAAGCGAGTTACAGGGATAATGCAACCGCATCAAAAACCTCATTTGCCGGGACACAAATGATTGCGCCATTGATTATAATCCGATCCGATTTTTCAGACCCGCCCGTTATTTTATACCGCCATTCCCCGGCTGAATATATTGCCGTTTTTCCAAATTGGCAAGCATGGCCGTAAAATCCTTAACAACCCCTTTCGAATTGGCATATTCAATCTGTATATTCGGGTTCGCGGCCAATCTCGCGCTAAGCGCCTTAAACCGCGCTTCCCGCGACGCATGGCTCGCGGTGTCGCTTTCAACGCAAAGCGACGAAAGTTCGAGGGCTATCTCCACCTCGGGAAAACGGTCAAGCCTGAGGTTTTGCTGTTTCACGATGTCGGCGATCCGCATAAAATTTCGCGCGGCATCCGCACATTGACCTCGTAACAATTGAATCCGCCCTTGCGCCCAATATCCATGCTTGTCCTTTGGCCAGCGGCGCGACATCTCAACGGCCATCGGCATCGCCTCGTCGTAACGCCCTTCAATGATCAACAGCCACATGAGGGTGGTGAACGCGGAATCGGCGGTAATCCCTCCGCCGGCAACCGCTTTCTGCACCATGGCTATTCCTTCCTGCCGCATATCCCGGTCATGGGTAATAAACTTTTTCACAATCCACCCGACCATCCCGCCTTCTTCCACATGTTTTCTGCTGCCATAAAAGAAAAGGGAGCCGAGGCCGAAATAGGCGTCATGAACCGCGGGGTCAAGTTCCAGCGTTTTCTCCAGGCTGGTCTTCGCCTTCACCGCGTTGAGAAATGCGGAAACAAGGTTTTGCTGTTGCGCGTCCAATAATCCCATAAAGCCGTAAAGGTTGCCAAGGTAGAAGTGGCCGGTCGGATCATTGGGGTATTTTGAATTGAATGCCTCGGCTTTTTCCATTGTCCGTTTCGCCCACATTTCGAACGTCGGCATCGCCGAGCGGTCATGAAAAGAGTTCATGTATTCAGCGTAACGCCCCGTCATAAAAAAATATCCTTCCGGCCTGTCGGGATGTTTATTAATGTACTCCTGAAATATTTTTTCGGCCTCGGGGTATTGTTCTCCGTATACGAGATCAAACCCCCGGCGCAATAATGGCAAATCGGAAGGAACATAAATATCATGCGCATCGGCGCTTGCGCAAAAAAGCAAAACTCCCATCAGGGATATGAGGGATACAACGGTTTTTCTCATTGCCGTTTCCAGCGCGCGCGAAAATTGCCGCATGTCATTGGCGGGGCGCCCCAGGTCCCGTCAATGCGAACATCGCGGAAAAACCTCACGGCTCTTCTTCCTCCACGCGCACCGGCTCCGGTGCCGGGGCCATAAGCCCGCCGTCAGCGGGCGCGGGCTCTGCATCCCACAGATGTTGACGAGTTTCGGCCACAATAACGCCGCTCAGCGCGACAAGCGAAGCAAGGTTCGGTATCGCCATCAGCGCGTTGGCCATATCGGCAAAATCCCATACCAAAGGCAGCGGTATCACCGCTCCCGCCATTACCGCGGCGACCCACGCCACCCGGTATGGCACTATTACCTTTTTTCCCAACAGATACTCGGCCGCGCGTTCCCCGTAATAGGACCATCCGAGGATCGTCGAAAAAACAAAGGTGAGCAATCCAAAAACCAACAACGGCTGGCCGATGACGGGAATAGAAGCGAACACCGCCTTGGTAAGCAACGCTCCATTCAGCCCCGCCCCCATGTCCGGTTGGCGCATCATGCTTGTAACCAGAACCAACCCCGTCAGGGCGCAAATTACCACCGTATCCCAAAACGTGCCGGTTGCCGAGACCAGCGCCTGTTGCACCGGGTTTTTGCTTTTGGCCGCGGCCGCCACAATCGGCGCGGAGCCAAGCCCCGATTCATTCGAAAACAGCCCCCTCGCGATACCGTACCGTGCCGCAATCATAACGGTGGCGCCAACAAAGCCCCCGCCCGCCGCATGCGGGGTGAAAGCGGATCTCGCAATGAGTTCCAGCGAGGGAATAACATAGGGCAGATTATAAAAAAGAATGTACAGACATCCCGCGATATACACCCCCGCCATTAGCGGCACCAGCCCTTCACATACACGCGCAATCCATTTAATGCCGCCCAACACCACCACCGCGGTGACGAACGTTGTAACGCCGCCGGTCAGCCAAGGGGAAATATTAAACTCATCGTGGGCAAGGCTGGCGATGGAATTCGACTGCACCATATTGCCGATGCCAAAAGCGGCTATTGAAGTAAAAATGCTGAAAAGCACGGCCAGCCATCTCATCCCCATCCCTTTTTCGATGGCGTACATCGGCCCGCCCAGCATCGTGCCATCCTCGGTCTTTACCCGGTACTTTACCGATAGCACCGCCTCGGCATACTTGGTGGCGATGCCGAACACCCCGGTAAGCCACATCCACAAAACCGCGCCGGGGCCGCCGATGGCCACGGCGGTGCCTACACCCACGATATTGCCGGTGCCGATGGTGGCGGCCAGCGCCGTGGTGAGCGCACCGTAGTGTGATACGTCGCCTTCGCCGCTTTGCTCGTCCCGCGAAAGGGAAAGCCGAATTCCGCGCCACGTGTACCGCTGGATAAAACGGAGGCGGAATGTGAGAAACAGATGGGTGCCAAACAGAAGCGCCAGCATGGGCGGGCCCCACAGGTAGCCATTGAGCCAATTCACCACGTCATGTATCGTCTGCATCGCCGCTGATTATAACCTAGAGCAAAATAAAAAACTGCGCCGCGAGTATTTTAAAAATGGTGGCAAGCGGATAAACCGAGGCATAGCCGATGTTGGGCAGATCGTTTTGCGAATCTTCCAGCGCATAGGCCAGCACGGCGGGCTGCGTAAAGAGTCCCGCAATCATGCCGGAGAGCAGGCTGAACGGTATCTTGAGCACGCGGTAGCCGATCCACAGCCCCATAAACGAGGTTAGCGCCGTCACCGCCATCCCCCCAAGAAACACCGAAAGCCCGCCACCCTGCATCACCGTGCTGGCGAAGCCATATCCCGCGCGGGTGCCGATACCGGCGAGAAAAAACACCAGCCCGATCTGCCGTAACGTCACATGCGCCGAGTACGGGATATTCCAGACCATCCCGCCGGTATGTTCCAGCACGCCGAGCAGCAGACCCGCCAGCAACGGCCCCCCCGCAAACCCGAGCTTGATGGTAACGCCGCCGACGAGCGGAATCGGCACCAGCCCGATAAGCAACCCCGCCGCGAGGCCAAGCGAAAATGTGAGCAAATCCACTTCGCTGGACGCGCGGTAACTATCGCCGAAAAAGCGGCTGATTTCCGCCATCCGCCCCCGCTGCGCCAGCACCCGTACGCGGTCACCCGGCTCCAAAATGGTCTCAGCGTGGGGAACCATGTCCAGATCGCCGCGCCGCAGACGGGTGATTACGCAACCGAAAAGCTTGTCCAGCCCAAGTTCGCCGATGGCGCGCCCTTCTATCTTTTTATTGGAAACAAAGATTCGCCGGTCTTCGAACTGGCTGCTGTCGAATTCAAGATGTTCATCGCTCGGCACGCCGATCAACGCCGTTGCGCGGGCAAGATCATCGGCGTCTCCGGTGATGGCGACGACATCGCCCGTCTTTAGCGCCGCCTCCTGATGCGCCAGCGCGAAAATGTCGCCGCGCTTGAGACGCCCCGCGACGACATCCAGATTGTTTC